>DATCXE010000072.1:0-2033 GCA_036565985.1 Bradyrhizobium sp. | reverse complement strand
GGCGTTCTCCTGTCGGGATCGGCGCTCGCAACCGAGCAGGTCTACCGGCCTGTGAGCCCGACCTTCGGCGGCAACGCGCTGAACGGCAACTTCCTGCTCTCCACCGCGCAGGTCCAGGGCAATGGCACCAAGTCCGGCCAGCAGGGCCCTGACCTTTCCGGGCTGAACAACGCGCTGAGCGGAATCGGCAGCGGTTCGCAAGCGCCCATCATCATCAACGGCGGCACAATTCCGTCCAACCCGTAAACGGCTCCCGCGTGACTGGGAAGCGCGATCGGAAGGAATTCAAATTAATCATGTGGCGGTTCGGCAATAGTTTGACAGTGCGATAATTGCTAACGTCGCTGCAAGGCACGTACGACGATCTAGATGCTTTGTCGAACGTGGATTTTGATCAAGAATTAGAACACGTTTTCGAAATTCGCAGGGGGATGTACGATGCGTAACTTATGCTTTTCAACAGTCGGCCTCGTCGCAAGCCTTCTCCTATCCTCTTCCGCATTTGCAACCGAGCAGGTTTACCGTCCCATCAGCCCGACATTCGGCGGCAATGCGCTGAACGGCAACTTCCTGCTCTCCACCGCGCAAGCCCAGGGCAATGGCACCAAGTCCGGCCAGCAGGGCCCGGATCTTTCCGGGCTGAACAACGCGCTGAGCGGAATCGGCGGCAACAGCCAGCAGCCCGTCATCATCATCGGCGGCAGCGGCCAGACATCGATACCGAGCAGCCCGTAGCGCTCGATTCGCAGCTTCGCTATTCGCTTTCACTTTTGGAATGACCTGAAGATTTGGGTCGCTCTGTTTTGCATGCGTCCATTTTTTCGCGCATGGGGGTTTATAAATTGATTGGTCCTGTTCGCACGCTGGCTTTCGTTTCGCTCTTCGCCTTGACGGCGGGCGGCTGCGCCATCACCGGTACGTCCAAGGATCTGGTCACGCCGCCCGCAACGCTCGTCCCGGCGACCAAGACCGGTCTGGTGCTGGATAGTCTCCCGCCACCGCGGCAGAAGTTGGACGTCGCGGTCTATAATTTTCCTGACCTGACCGGCCAGAACAAATCGAACGACAATTTCGCCGAGTTCTCGCGCGCGGTGACGCAGGGCGGCAGCTCGATCCTGACCGACGTTCTGGTCAAGGCCGGCGGCGGCGCCTGGTTCGATGTCGCCGAGCGCGCCGACCTGCAGTCGCTGCTGCAGGAGCGGCAGATCATCCAGAACACGCGAACCGCGCTGATGGGCAAGAACGCCCAGAGCCTGCCGCCGCTGCGCTTTGCCGGCGTGCTGCTCGACGGCGGCGTGATCGGCTACGACACCAACGAGACCACCGGCGGCATCGGCGCCAACTATCTCGGCATCGGCGGCAACGTCTCCTATCGCCAGGATATCGTCAGCGTGGCGCTGCGGGCCGTCAGCGTGCAGACCGGGCGCGTGCTGGCGTCCGTCACCACCACCAAGATCATCTATTCCGTGAACGTCGGCGGCAACGCCTTCCAGTTCGCCGCGGTCGATGCGCTGCTGCAGGCGGATATCGGCGTCTCCAAGAACTCGCCCGCGACGCTCGCCGTGCGCGAAGGCGTCCAGCTCGCCGTCTACTCGCTGATCTTCGAAGGCGTGAAGAACAATCTCTGGGAGTTCGCGAATCCGGCCGCCGGCGCCGCGTTCATGCGCGAGCTCGACCTTCACCAGAAGGCGGTCGCGCCCCGCCATGTCGCCGAGGCGCCCGTCGTCCAGGGGCCGGTGGTGGTGACCAAGAACTGACCCTGGCGCACTGATCCCGGCGCATCGCATTGCCCGGTTCTGATCGGATCAGAACCGCGGCTTGCGGATTTTTCGTCTTGATGCGTGTGCTTTCGCGCAAACCGAAACGCGATGGCTGGTTCAGCGAGCCGTGGTTCAGCGCGCCACGGGGCGTGCCTGCTGGGTCGCGCTGTAGCAGGCCGGCGAGGATGCGTTCTGCTGGTTGCAGGTGATCGGCGCCGTCGGCCCGGTCTTCAACGCGCTGTCGCCGGAACCGCCCTCGGGAATCCCCCTCAC
>DATCXE010000056.1:0-3447 GCA_036565985.1 Bradyrhizobium sp. | reverse complement strand
CTGGTCGGTTGGCGTCGAGTACAATCACCTGTTCATGCAGGACCGCACCTACACCTTCACCCAGCCGGGTGGCGGCTTCTTCGCCAACGAGCGCATCAGCCAGGACGTCGATCTCGTCACGGCCCGCGTGAACTACAAGTTCGGCGGCCCGGCGGTCACGCGCTACTGATTTTCGCGCAACCTGCGACGACCACTATCGAAGCCCCGGGCACGCCCGGGGCTTCTTTCCTTTGGACGTCGATTAACCATCCGGGAAAACCCGCAGGGCTCCGGCGATCGAGAATGCTTGACTCCTGGAACAAAAAAGGAACAATGTTCCTCATATGTTCTTGTACCGCAGGGAGTCGGACATGTTGAGGACGTTTGTGGAAGAAGCCGCGGCGCTGGCGTCGATCACGCTGTTTGTCGGGATGATCGCGGTCTGGGCGCAACTGATTCCCCAGCTTTGATGCCACTGGTGCCGGCCGAACCCGGCGGGTTGGGGAAAAGCCGGATGGCGGGCGCAACGAGCCCCTTCCGCGTGGACTCCGCAAGGCCAAGGCATCACCATCGCGGTGGCGAGTCGGCCCGCATCGGCGGCCGACGACCGCTCCCCACCACGATGCAGAGAGTCCGTTAAGCGACCATGTCCAGTGCCGGATTCGTCCATCTCCACGTTCATTCGGCCTATTCGCTGCTGAAGGGCTCGATCAAGATCGCCAAGCTTGGCGAACTGGCAAAGGGCGACCGCCAGCCGGCGCTGGCGCTGACCGATACCGACAACATGTTCGGGGCGCTGGAATTCTCCGACAAGATGGCGGGTTACGGCATCCAGCCGATCGTCGGCTGCGAACTCGCCATCGATTTCGGCGACGTCGATCCCAATGTGCGAAGTTCGCTGGCAGCTGTGCCGTCGCGAATCGTGCTGCTGGCGGCGCGTGAACGCGGCTACCGCAGCCTGATGCGGCTGAACTCGCGGGCGTTCCTGGAAACGCCGGTCCACCAGGCGCCGCATATCAAGTTCGACTGGCTGAACGACGATGCCGAAGATCTGATCGCGCTGACCGGCGGTCCCGACGGGCCGATCGCACTGGCGCTCGGCGCCGATCAGGCTGCGCTCGCCACCGTGCGATGCGATCGTCTCGCAAGCCTGTTCGGCGACCGCCTGTACATCGAATTGCAGCGCCACGGCATCGACAAGGAGCGCCGCACCGAGGCAGGTTTGATCGACCTTGCCTATGCCAAGGGCCTGCCGCTGGTGGCGACCAACGAGCCTTATTTCGCGGGCAATGACGATTACGAAGCCCACGACGCGCTGCTGTGCATCGCCGGCGGAAAGCTGATCGCCGAGACCGACCGCGAACAACTCACGCCCGATCACCGCTTCAAGACGCGCGCCGAGATGGCGGTGCTGTTCGCCGACATCCCGGAGGCGCTGGCGTCGACGATCGAAATCGCCGAGCGCTGCTCGTTTCGTCCGAAGACGCGAAAGCCGATTTTGCCGCGCTTCACGGTCGGCGCCGCCTCGGGCTCGGACGCGGTGAGCGAGGAGGCCGCGGAGCTGGAGCGTCAGGCCCAGCAGGGGCTCGCGCGGCGCCTGCAGGTTCACGGCCTGTCGCCCGGTACCACCGAAGAGGACTACAGCAAGCGTCTCGCCTTCGAGATCAACGTCATCAACCGCATGAACTATGCGGGCTACTTCCTGATCGTCTCGGACTTCATCAAATGGGCCAAGGCCCACGACATCCCGGTCGGGCCGGGCCGTGGCTCCGGCGCGGGTTCGCTGGTCGCCTATGCGCTGACCATTACCGATCTCGATCCGATCCGCTTCGGCCTGCTGTTCGAGCGCTTCCTCAATCCCGAGCGCGTCTCGATGCCGGACTTCGACATCGACTTCTGCCAGGACCGCCGCGGCGAAGTGATCGACTATGTGCAGCAGCGCTACGGCCGCGATCAGGTGGCCCAGATCATCACCTTCGGTACGCTGCAGGCGCGCGGCGTGCTGCGCGACGTCGGCCGTGTGCTGCAGATGCCTTATGGGCAGGTCGACAAGCTCACAAAACTGGTGCCGCAGAATCCGGCCGCGCCGGTGACGCTGGCGCAGGCGATCGAGAGCGAGCCGAAGCTGCAGGCGTTTCGCGACGAGGACCCGGTGGTGGCGCGCGCCTTCGATATCGCCCAGCGCCTCGAAGGACTGACGCGGCACGCCTCGACCCACGCCGCCGGCATCGTGATCGGCGACCGGCCCCTGAGCGAACTGGTGCCGCTCTATCGCGATCCCAAGTCCGACATGCCGGTGACCCAGTTCAACATGAAATGGGTCGAGCCGGCGGGGTTGGTGAAGTTCGACTTCCTTGGCCTGAAGACGCTGACGGTGCTCGACGTCGCCGTGAAGCTGCTCAGGCAGCGCGATATCCATGTCGATCTTCCGACGCTGCCGATCGACGATGCCAAGAGCTACCAGATGCTGGCGCGGGGCGACGTGGTCGGCGTGTTCCAGGTGGAAAGCCAGGGCATGCGGCGCGCGCTGATCGACATGCGGCCCGACCGTTTCGAGGACATCATCGCGCTGGTCGCGCTCTATCGTCCGGGCCCGATGGCGAACATCCCGACCTATTGCGCGCGCAAGCACGGCGACGAGGAGCCGGAATATCTGCATCCGGTGCTGGAGCCGATCCTGAAGGAGACCTTCGGCGTCATCATCTACCAGGAGCAGGTGATGCAGATCGCCCAGGTGATGTCCGGCTATTCGCTCGGCGACGCCGACCTGCTGCGCCGCGCGATGGGCAAGAAGATCCGCGCCGAGATGGACAAGCAGCGCGACATCTTCGTTGCCGGCGCGGTCAAGAACGGCGTGCCGAAGGGGCAGGCGGACACGATCTTCGAACTGCTGGCAAAGTTCGCCGACTACGGCTTCAACAAGAGCCACGCCGCGGCCTATGCGCTGGTATCCTATCACACCGCCTATATGAAGGCGCATTACCCGGTCGAGTTCCTGGCGGCGTCAATGACGCTCGAACTCAACAACACCGACAAGCTGTCGGAATTTCGCGCCGAGGCGCAGCGGCTCGGCATCAAGGTCGAGGCGCCCAACATCAACCGTTCCGGCGCCACCTTCGAGGTCGGCGAAAATACGATCTACTACGCGCTTGCCGCGCTCAAGGGCGTCGGACCGCAGGCGGTCGAACTGATCGTGGACGAGCGGCGTAAGGGCGTCTTCACCTCGCTCGCCGACTTCGCCGCCCGGGTCAATCCGCGCGCCATCAACAAGCGGGTGATCGAAAGCCTCGCGGCGGCCGGCGCCTTCGACACGCTCGATTCCAATCGCGCGCGGGTCTTTGCCGGCGCGGAAGCGATTTTGGCGGCGTGCCAGCGCAGCCATGAAGCCGCGACGATCGGACAGAACGACATGTTCGGCAATGCGTCCGATGCGCCGACCATCATGCTGCCGCAGATCGAGCCGTGGCT
>DATCXE010000042.1:0-6102 GCA_036565985.1 Bradyrhizobium sp. | reverse complement strand
CATGCCGCTGTCGCAGATGCAGGTGACTTTGCTCGGTCTTGCTATCCTCGCCCCGACCGTGCTGATCTCGCTCGCGCTGGTACGACGCCAGTCCCTGACGCCGAACCAGTTGCGTGCACCCTGATTGCGATGCACAAAAGGAGGCGATGAAACAGTCGCCGCCTCCGTTCACGACCATCGCTCCGGCCTGGGCCAGTTCGAAACCGCCACTGCTGCGGTTCCTGAACGCCTGCCACGCGGATTTCGCGCCGGAGACCGGCGGCGCCGTCGCCGATTACATTCCTGAACTCGGCAAGGCCGATCCTGCCCATTTTGGCATCAGCCTTGCCACCCTCGACGGCCATGTCTACGAGGTCGGCGACACCCAGATCCCCTTTACCATCCAGTCGATGTCGAAGCCGTTCGTGTTCGCGCTGGCGCTGGACACGCTGGGGGCGGCGCGGGTCGAGAGCGTCATCGGCGTCGAGCCCTCGGGCGACCCCTTCAACTCAATCCGCCTCAACGCCGAGAACCACCCGTTCAATCCCATGGTCAATGCCGGCGCCATCGCCTGCTCCGGCCTCATCCATGAGGCCAAGGGGGACGCTGCGTTCGAATACATCAGGCAGGCGCTGGGCCGATTCGCCGGGCGCGATCTCGATGTCGACGATGCGGTCTATGCTTCCGAGAGCACCACCGGCGACCGCAACCGGGCGATCGGCTATCTGCTGCGCACCAACGCCGTGATCAGGGACAACGTCGCCTCGGTGCTGGACGTCTATTTCCGGCAATGCGCCATCCTGGTGACCGCGCGCGACATCGCCGTGATGGCCGCGACGCTGGCCAACCGCGGCATCAATCCCGTGACCGGCGAGCAGGTGATGAGCGCGTACGCCATCGCGCGCACGCTGTCGGTCATGACCAGTTCCGGCATGTACGACTACGCCGGCGAATGGATCTACCGCATCGGCATCCCGGCCAAGAGCGGCGTCGGCGGCGGCATCCTCGCAGCACTGCCGGCTCGCTTGGGGCTCGGCAGCTATTCGCCGAAACTCGACAAGCACGGCAACAGCGTGCGCGGCATCAAGGTCTGCGAAGCGCTGTCATCGCACTACGACCTGCACATGCTCAACCGCAGCGACGACGCCCGCAACAGCATCATCGCCGACTACGATATCGGCAACAGCCCGTCGCGGCGCGTTCGGCGCGCGCATGAGCAAAAGCTCCTCGCCAGGTATCACCAGGCCGTCCGCGTCATCGAACTGGTCGGCACGCTGTCATTCTCCAATGTCGACTACGTCTCGCGACAACTCGCAGCCAAACCGCGTCCGCAACTCGTGATTTTCGACTTGCGCCGCGTCACGGCAATGACCCGCGCCGGCGCCCGCCTGCTCGCCGAGGAGTTCCGTGAGCTCGCCGCCTACCATGTCACCGTGATCCTGTCCGGCATCCGGCGTTCGTCGCCGGACTGGAAAATGATCGCCGAATGGACCGAAGGCCTGACCAACATCCGCAACTATTATCTGCTCGATGCCGCCATCGAATGGGCGGAAGACCAGGTGGTGTACCGCCACGGCGGCGCGATCGACTTTTTCGAGACGACCGAACTCTCCGAGCAATCGCTGCTGGCGGGATTGTCGGACGAAGAGCTGACCGATCTCGCCTCGCTCGCAACGGTCAGGACCTATCAGGCCGGCGAGAAAATCATCGCCACCGGCGATGCGGCCACGTCGCTGTTCTTTCTCCGGAGCGGCGTCGTGCACGTCACCCTGCCCGATGGAATCAGGCTGGCGACGCTGACGGCGGGAATGCCGTTCGGCGAGATGGCGCTGCTGGAGCCGCAACGCTCTGCCGACGTCCTCGCCGACATGGCCGCGACCGCCTACGAAATCCCGCTGCGTGATTTCGAGCGGTTTCGAAAACAGCACCCGCGGGCCGGCGAAAGAATCATGCGCAACCTCGCGCAATTGCTGGCCGACCGCCTGATCCTCGCCAACGCAAGGGTGAACCTGCTGACGTCGAGTTAGGATCGGCGTTCCGGCCCGCATGGTTCGAGACGCGCGGCGTTGCCGCGCTCCTCACCATGAGGGTCCTAGACCTCATCCTGAGGAGCATCGCAAAGCGATGCGTCTCGAAGGATGAAGCCCCCACGGCAATACCGTCCACCTACCCCGCCTTGCCGCGCCCGTTCTTCTCGGCGGCGCGGCGCAACGCTTCAGCTAGCGCGCCGCCGGCCTGCTCCTGCGGCTTGCGCGGTGACGACGACGTCATCGATGCCTTGGAATATTCGCGCATCTTGGTGTCCGACAGCTTGGGCCCCTTGCTGCCGACTTCGTCATCCAGCCGCAGAGTCAGCGCGATGCGCTTGCGGGCGACCTCGACCTCCAGCACCTTGACCTTGACGATGTCGCCGGGCTTCACCACCTCGCGCGGATCCTTGATGAAGTTCTTCGACATCGCGGAGATGTGCACCAAGCCGTCCTGATGCACGCCGATGTCGACGAAGGCGCCGAACGCCGCGACGTTGGTCACCGTGCCTTCGAGGATCATGCCGCGCTTGAGATCCTTGATCTCCTCGACGCCCTCCTTGAACACGGCGGCCTTGAACGCGGGACGCGGGTCGCGGCCAGGCTTTTCCAGCTCGCGCAGGATGTCGGTCACCGTGGGCAGGCCGAACGTGTCGTCGACGAAGGCCTGCGGCTTCAGCTGGCGCACGATCTCGGCATTGCCGAGCAGCGCCTTGATATCGCTCTTGGTCGCGGCGATGATCCGCCGCACCACCGGATAGGCTTCGGGATGCACGCCGGACGCATCGAGCGGATCCTCGCCATCGTTGATGCGCAGGAATCCAGCGCATTGCTCGAAGGCCTTTGGCCCCAGCCGCGGCACCTCTTTCAGCGCCTTGCGCGACTTGAACGGACCGTTGGCATCGCGATGCTGCACGATGCTTTGCGCCAGACCTGCCCCGATGCCGGACACCCGCGCCAGCAGCGGCGCGGAGGCCGTGTTGGCATCGACGCCGACGGCGTTGACGCAGTCTTCGACCACGGCATCGAGCGAGCGCGCCAGTTTGGATTCGCCGAGGTCGTGCTGGTACTGCCCGACGCCGATCGCCTTCGGATCGATCTTGACGAGTTCGGCCAGCGGATCCTGCAGGCGCCGCGCGATCGAGACCGCGCCGCGCAGGGTGACGTCGAGCTCCGGCAGTTCCTCTGACGCGAAGGCGGAAGCCGAGTAGACGGAAGCGCCGGCCTCCGACACCACGATCTTCGACATTTTCAGGTCCGGCAGCAGCTTGACCAGTTCGCTCGCGAGCTTGTCGGTCTCGCGCGAGGCGGTGCCGTTGCCGATCGCGATCAGGTCGACGCGGTGCGCAACGGCCAGCTTGCCCAACGTGGCCAGCGTTGCGTCCCATTGCCGCTGCGGCTCGTGCGGATAGACCGTGGTGGTCGCGACCACCTTCCCCGTCGCATCGACAATCGCGACCTTGACGCCGGAGCGATAGCCGGGATCGAGCCCCATGGTCACGCGCGCGCCGGCGGGTGCAGCCAGCAGCAGGTCGCGCAAATTCGAGGCGAACACCCGCACGCCCTCGGCTTCGGCCGCCGTCCACAGCCGCATTCGCAGGTCGATGTTGAGGTGCACCTGGATCTTGGTCTTCCACGCCCAGCGTGCGGTATCGACCAGCCAGCGGTCGCCCGGCCGCTTCTGATCGGTAATGCCAAAGCGCTGCATGATCTTGAGTTCATAGGCGCTGGGCACGCCGGCCTCGGGCACGTTCGCCTCGGGCTGAATCTGCAGTTCGAGGATTTCTTCCTTCTCGCCCCGAAACAGCGCGAGGATGCGGTGCGACGGCAGCTTGTGCAGGGCTCCGTTGTACTCGAAATAATCAGCGAACTTCTCGCCCTCGGTCTTCTTGCCCTTGCGCACCGTGGATGTCATCAGGCCGGCCGACCACATATCCTCACGCAAGCGGCCAATCAGATCGGCATCCTCGGCAAAGCGCTCGACCAGGATCGCACGCGCCCCTTCGAGGGCTGCGGCAACATCCGCCACCTGCTTCTCGGCGTCGACATAGCCTGCGGCGACGACTTGCGGATCGTTTTGCGGCTGCGTCAGCAGCAGTTCCGACAACGGCTCCAGACCGGCTTCCTTGGCGATCTCGGCCTTGGTGCGGCGCTTCGGCTTGAACGGCAGATAGATGTCTTCCAGACGCCCCTTGCTGTCGGCCGCCATGATCGCCGCTTCCAGCGCAGCATCGAGCTTGCCTTGCTCACGGACCGAATTGAGGATCGCGACCCGGCGCTCTTCGAGTTCGCGCAAGTACGTCAGGCGCTCCTCCAGCGTGCGCAGTTGCGCGTCGTCGAGTCCGCCGGTGATTTCCTTGCGATAGCGCGCCACGAACGGCACCGTGGCGCCGCCGTCCAGCAGTTCCACTGTCGCCGTGATCTGCTGTTCGCGAACGCCGAGTTCTTCCGCGATCTGTCGATTGATATTTGCCACGCCAAATCTTTCCCAAAACCATGACGGCAGGTGAATCGCCGGTCCGCCGGACGCTGCTTATGGACCATCGCGGATTATCTCATCAAGGCGTTGCCGCAAACAAATTGATCTGTGGATGGCCTTAATCGAACAAATCAATATTTGCGAACAACCCGTTGGGATCACACGACGAGATAAAGGTGGATCGATGGCGTCGTAATGTGTAAACGGACGCTCCCCCTGGGAGTATCCATGTCAATCTGTGGCCTTGATTTCGGAACGTCGAACACGACGCTTGGCACCATCGAGGGCCGGGTGCCGCTTCTGATGGCGTTGGAAGGCGAACAGACCACCATACCCAGCGCGATGTTCTACGCTGCGGACGGCAACGTTCTGATCGGCCGCCGGGCCGTGGCCGCCTATGTCGAGGGCACCGCCGGCCGCCTGATGCGGAGCCTCAAATCGGTGCTCGGAACCTCGCTGATCGAGGAAACCACCCGGCTCGGACGCGCACGGCTCAGCTTTCGCGATGTCATCGCCAATTATCTTGGCGCGATCAAGCGCCGCGCGGAACAGGCGAGCGGCCGCGAACTGCGGCAGGTCGTTCATGGCCGGCCGGTGCACTTCGTCGACAACGCGCCGGACGCCAATCGCAAGGCCGAGGATACCTTGCGGACGATTGCCCTTGGGGTCGGTTTCGACGAGGTCACCTTCCAGTTCGAGCCGATCGCCGCGGCGCTGGACTATGAGCGGCAGATTACGTCCGAGGAGGTGGCGCTCATCGCCGATATCGGCGGTGGAACGTCCGACTTTTCGATCGTGCGTCTGGGGCCCGAGCGCCACGGCAAGGCCGATCGCGCGGCCGATATTCTCGCCAATGACGGCGTGCGAATCGGCGGCACCGATTTTGACCGCCAGCTCAGCCTCGGCGTGGTGATGCCGCTGTTCGGCTTTGGCAGCGCCATGAAGCGTCCCGGGCTCGACGTGCCGTCGAGCTATTTCCACGACCTCGCCACGTGGTCGAGCATCAACCGGATGTATGAGCCGCGTGTGATGGCCGATATCCGCCAGGTTCGGCAGGAAGCCAGCGAACCCGAACTGCTCGACCGGCTGATCCGCGTGGTCAACGAACAGCGCGGCCATACGCTGGCGATGGAAGTCGAGGACGCCAAGATCGCCCTGTCCGAGAAGCGCCGGTCGGACATCCCGATGGAATGGGTTGCCCCCGGTCTCAGCGCGGCCATCGACCGTCCCGATCTCGTCGGCCACACCAAACAATTGGCCGCCCGGATCGCAGCGCGCATCAAGAACTGCCTTGGCCAGGCGGGTCTTGCCGCCGGCGATATCGACGCGGTGTTCCTGACCGGCGGTTCGGTAAAACTCGCCCACGTCCGTAACGCAATCACCAGGGCCGTGCCGTCCGCCCGCATCGTCGAAGGCGACATCTTCGGCGCGGTCGGCAAGGGATTGACGCTGGAAGCGCTACGGCGATACGGGCCGCGGGCCTGAGGGAGAGGCCGGCCGTCGCCATTCCATCACGACGAACCACGGCACCCTGCGATGATCGGCCTGGCGTGACGCCTCGCCGGACACAGCTTCCGGTTCGGCGAAGAACGTCAGGTTGAGACCATTTTCGAGGAA
>DATCXE010000010.1:0-2335 GCA_036565985.1 Bradyrhizobium sp. | reverse complement strand
CGGCCTGGTCGATGATGTCGAAATGCACGGTGTCGCCCCGGACTTCGCCGAAGCGGCCGACCGTCGGTTCGCCCGCGCCCATGGCGCCAACCGCCTCTCGATGGCCTTCGGCCCGGCGCAGTTTGACTACCGAGCCGAAGCCCTCCACCGAGCCCGGGATAAAATCGAGCGAGGCGTTGTCTCTGGAGATCAGCTTGCGGCGCTCGTCGTTGTAGGCGTCCGACAGCAGGGTCGCGATCGGGATCTCGGTGAATTTGGGGTCGCCGTAGAATTTCTCGCGGTCGGCGAAGGCGAGCTTGGCGCATTCGATCTGCATATGAACGAATTCGGGACCGGCGGGGTCGAGCCCGTCGAGCTCAAAGCCTTTCAGAAGCGCGAGCTGCTGCAGCATCACCGGCCCCTGGCTCCAGACGCCGGGCTTGCAGACGGTGTAGCGGCCATAATCGTACGTTAGCGGCGCCTCGATGGTCGGCTGCCAGCGCGCCATGTCATCGGCCGAAAGCACGCCGCGATGCGGCGAGCCGGAGACGTCCATCACTTCCTGCGTGCGGCAGAACTTGTCGATCGCTTCCGCCACAAAGCCGTGCGACCAGGATTTTCGTGCGTGCTCGATCTGCGTGACGCGATCGGAGCCGGCGCTTTCAGCTTCCTTCAGGATACGGGCGTAGGTTTCCGAGAGCTGCTTGTTGGTGAACAGCGTGCCGGGCCTCGGCACTTCGTTGTTCGGCAGGTAGACCGCGGCCGACGTGGTCCAGTGCGTGCGAAACAACTTCTCGACGACCTGAATGGTCGCCGCGGCGCGCTCGACCAGCGGATAGCCGTCGCGGGCGTAGGCGATCGCGGGCTCCAGCACCTCGCGCAGCCGCATCGTGCCGTAATCGCGCAGGAGCAGCATCCAGGATTCGAACGTGCCGGGAACGCAGGCGGCCAGAAGTCCGGTGCCGGGCACCATCTCAAGGCCCTCGCTCTTGTAGTGCGCGATGGTTGCGTTCGCCGGCGCAGGACCCTGGCCGCAGATCACCTCAGTGCGGCCGCGCCTGGTGTCATGGACAATGATCGGCACGTCGCCGCCGGGTCCGTTCAAATGCGGCTCGACCACCTGCAGCGTGAAGGCGGTGGCAACACCGGCATCGAACGCATTGCCGCCCTTCTCCAGAATGCCCATGCCGACCGCGGTCGCGATCCAGTGCGTCGAGGTCACGACGCCGAAAGTGCCTTCGATTTCCGGCCGGGTGGTGAACGGATCGGGATTGATGTTGCTCATGGGAATCCGATGCGATGGTGGTATTGCGATGTGGGGCACTTCACCACAGGCGAGGCTGGATGCCAACCGCTGGGATGCCAAGCATTGCACCCATCTCCGTGATCATGCCAAGGCTGTGACCTCAACCGGATGGTTGACGGCATGGCAGGCGACGCCGTCGATCAGGACGGGCGCTTCCTTCCGGCAGCGATCGAACGCCAGCGGGCACCGCGGGTTGAAGGCGCAGCCGGGCGGCGGATCGATCGGATTGGGGATTTCGCCCTTGACCGGAATCCGCTGGCGGCCGGACATCGCGAGATCCGGAACCGCGCCTAGCAGCATCCTGGTGTAGGGCATCCTGGGATTGGCGAACAATTCGCGGCCCTCGGCAATCTCCACGATGCGGCCGAGATACATCACGCCGATGCGGGTCGCCATGTGGCGGACCACGGCGAGGTTGTGGCTGATGAAGAGATAGGTGAGGCCGAACTTGTCCTGCAGGTCGCGCATCAGGTTGAGGATCTGCGCCTGCACGGAAACGTCCAGCGCCGAGGTCGGCTCGTCGCAGACGATGAATTCGGCCTCCGACGCCAGCGCGCGTGCGATCGCGATGCGCTGGCGCTGGCCGCCGGAGAATTCATGCGGATACTTCAGCCCGTCGTCCGGATGCAGGCCGACGAGGCCCAGCAATTCGCCGACGCGGGTGCGGATGTCGCGCTCGCCCTCGATCAGGTCAAAGGCGCGGATCGGCTCGGAGACGATGGCATCGACCCGGAAGCGCGGATTGAGGCTCGCATAGGGGTCCTGGAAGATCATCTGGATGCGGCGGCGCAGGCGCTGGCGGGCCTGCGCCTGCCTGGCATTCGTCATCGATACGCCATCGATGATCACTTCGCCCGAACTCGGCGGCAGCAGTCCCACGACCATCCGCGCCACCGTGGTCTTGCCCGATCCGGATTCGCCGACGAGGGCAAAGGTTTCACCCTTCCTGATATCGAAGGTGACGCCATCGACGGCTTTGAGGAACTCCAGATGGCCGCCTTCCAGCACGCGGTTCAGCCACGGCTTGGAGACATCGAACACCCGGCGCAA
>DATCXE010000805.1:0-4534 GCA_036565985.1 Bradyrhizobium sp. | reverse complement strand
ATGCGCCTCGGGCGTCAGCTCGTTTTCGGGAAATGGCAGGGGTCCGAGTTGCTTCAGCTTTTCCAGCAAATCCGGCTCGGACAGCGCGGCGCGGAGCGCCGAATTCAGCGCATTGACGGTTTCCTTCGGCGTGCCCTTTGCCACGTAGAGCCCATGCCACATCGAGTAGCTGACCTCGGGCATGCCGAGTTCGGCGGTGGTCGGCACGTCCTTCAACTGTTCGAGCCGCTCCGACGACGTGATGGCGATGCCGTGAAGCGTTCCGGCCTGAATCTGCGGCAGCGCGTTGGTCACCTGATCCCACAAGAGATCGATCTGCCCCGCCAGCAGATCGCCGATCGCCGGCGCCGAGCCGCGATAAGCCACGACCGTCGGCTTGAAGCCGAGCACATTGCCCATCATCACGGCGCACAGGTGGCTGTTGGTGCCGATGCCACCATGCGCGAAGTTCGCCTTGTCGCCCTGCCCCTTGATCCAGGTCACGAAATCCTTCGGTCCGGCACCGGGAAGCGACTTGCGGCCGATCAGGACCATCGGCGCGTTGTTGACCAGGCCGACCGCCTCGAACGCCGTTTTCGTGTCGTACCGCAGGTTGGTGAACAGGCTCGGCGCCGCAAGCAGCCCGACGTGATTGATCAGCACCGTGGAGCCATCGGGAGCTGATCGGGCAACACGATCGTTGGCCAGCGTGCTGCCGCCTCCGACCACGTTCTCGATGATGACGGTCTGGCCGAGCGTGCGCGACATCTGTTCGCCAATCAGGCGCGCGACCGTATCCGTGCCGCCGCCGGCGGCATAGGGAACGACCAGCGTGATGGTTTTGGGGCTCGATTGTGCGTGGGCCTGCGCCGTAAGGCAGGCAAGCAACACGCCCAGGCCGACAAGCACGCGCGCGCAAAGCCGATTGATCACGACGGCACCCTCCCCCTTGTTTTATGACGCGTTCTCGTGGACGCGTTCATTGGCAAGGCCCGCCGCATCAAGCGACCGGGCCCGCATGGCCTCGGATCATGCTGATTGCATTCCCGCAAATCAACTGCAAAGCAGATACTGAATGGAGCGGGTAAATTCCTTGCCCGCCGGATCGGCGTGATACGATGTCGCACAGGCGCGGATGCACTCGGGCGGGGTTGGAATGAAACAGGCGGCATACGTCGCGGTCGATTGGGGCACCAGCAGCTTTCGGCTCTGGCTCGTCGACCGGGCCGGCAACGTGCTCGGCGAACGGCGGAGCCACGAGGGCATGATGGCGGCAGGCAAGCTTGGCTTCGCGACCGTGCTGCAATCGCACCTGGAGGCGACAGGTGCGCCGCATGCGTTGCCCGTTGTCGTCTGCGGCATGGCCGGCGCCCGTCAGGGATGGGTTGAAGCGGGATATGTCGACACCCCGGCGCCGCTCGCAGCGATCCTCAGGCATGCCGTCGTCGTCCCTGGACAGGATCGCGATATCCGCATCCTGCCGGGAATCGCGCAACGCGATCGCGCTGCCCCCGATGTCATGCGCGGCGAGGAGACCCAGTTGCTCGGCGCCCTGGGTGTCGACGCGACTGACGAGGCGGTCGTCTGCCTGCCGGGGACCCATTCGAAGTGGGTCAGGGTGAATGGCGGGACCGTCGAACGCTTCGCCACGTTCATGACGGGAGAGCTGTTCGATGTCGTCGCGCGCGAATCGATCCTGTCCCACGCGGTGACGGGCGCCGATGACGCGGTGGATATCGACGCGTTCAAGTCGGCCGTCATGGCCGCGTTCGAGGCGCCTGCGCTCGCCGCCAATCTGCTGTTCCAGGTGCGATCGGGCCAACTTCTCTTCGGCGGCACGCCATCCGCGGCCCGCGAAAAAATATCGGGCACGCTGATTGGCCTTGAACTCGCGGCCGGGCTCGCCGGAGATGCACCCGGGACCGGAATCACGCTGGTCGCGTCCGGAAGGCTCCAGGGGCTCTACCAGTTGGCATTCGAGACGGTTTCCGTTCCCGTCCGATCCATCGGCGCCGAGGATGCGGCCCGCCGCGGCCTTGCGATGGCCGCGCAATCGATCTGGAATGCATAGAGGATCAGGCGAATGAACGTTGTCCCATTTCCACCGATGAAGCGCCCGCTGGTCGCGATCCTGCGCGGCGTGAATCCCGAGGAGACGGCCGATATCGTCGGCGCGCTGATCGACAGCGGCATGACGGCGATCGAGATCCCGCTCAACTCGCCGGATCCGTTCCGCTCCATCGAGATTGCCGTCCGGAAATCCCCTGCCGGGATCCTGGTTGGCGCCGGAACCGTCCTGACGCTGGAAGCGGTCGAGCGACTCCATGACATCGGTGGCCGGCTTCTCGTGGCCCCCAACGTCGACCCTGACATCATTGCCCGGGCCCGGGTACACGGCATGGTCACGATGCCCGGCGTCTTCACCCCGACGGAGGCGCTGCTTGCCGCCAAGGCGGGGGCCTCGAGCCTGAAGTTCTTTCCGGCGAGCGTGCTTGGCGCGGCGGGGATGACAGCCATTCGCGCTGTGCTTCCCCCAGATATGATGATCGCGGCCGTGGGCGGCGTCTCCGACAGGAACTTCGCGGACTACATCAAGGCCGGCATTGTTGCATTCGGCCTCGGCAGCAGCCTTTACAAGCCGGGCATGACAGCAGCGGAAATAGCGGTTCGCGCCAAGGCAACCATTGACGCTTACGACAACGCCATTCAACAGGCGGGGTAGACTCATGGCCCAATCACCGAATGCGCCCCTGCCGTTTGACCAACTCGCCAAGGCGATCGAAGCGCGCCGGTCTGTCTATGGATATATCAGCGGACTTCGGCTCGACCGCGCCGCTCCCGGAGAAGCCTGGTCGAGCCTGCCCTACCGTCCGGTCTTCGTCGGCGACACCGAGACGGGCGTTCTCCACGGCGGCGTCGTCACCGCCATGCTCGACGAGAGCTGCGGCATGGCCGTGCAACTCGCCCTCGACGGCACGCGATCGATAGCAACGCTCGACCTGCGCATCGACTATCAGAAGCCCGCGACGCCGGGCCTCGACATCAAGGCGCATTCGCACTGCTACCGCGTCACCCGCTCGATCGCCTTCGTGCGTTCGGCCGCCTACCAGGAATCCGAGGATGATCCGGTCGCTACCGCGACGGCCTGCTTCATGATCGGCGCCAACCGGACCAACATGCTGACCGACGAGCGGATCCACGATGGTCCGCCTCCGGCCCTCGAAGCGCCGGAGGATCCGGCGAGCCTGTTTGCCAACAGCCCCTTCGCGCGCTGTCTCGGCATCCGCCTCGGCGAGGACGACACGCTTGTCATGCCCTTCTCGCCGAAAATCATCGGCAACCCGGTGCTGCCAGCCATTCACGGCGGCATGACCGGCGCCTTTCTGGAGACGACCGCGATCGTCGGCGTGACGCGCGAACTCGGCGTATCAGCCCCGCCGAAGCCGATTGGCCTGACCATCAACTACCTGCGCTCCGGCCGCGCGCTGGACAGCTACGCCAGGGTCTCGATCGTGAAGCAGGGCCGCCGCGTCGTCGCCTTCGAAGCGCAGGCCTGGCAGGACGACCCGGCCAAACCAATCGCATCGGCGTTCGGACATTTCATGCTGCGGAAGACGCCGGGCGCGGATGAGGAATAGGACTCACCAAAAATAGCGAAAACAACCCCATGCAAAGTAGCCGGACGGACGCCGCAACCGACCGTTCGGACCGAAACCTTGACACGTCGGGCAAATCGGCGGCACAATTTCATCATCCCAAAATCCGCTAAACGATCACAGGCGCGCAATGAATGTTGTCCGCTGTGACGTCAGGCGAAAGCTGGTTCAGAAGTTATCCGGGGAATTTCACACAGATGCAGTTTGATGACGTTATTCTCGGTCGCCGGAGTATCCGCGGTTACAAACCTGATCCGGTGCCCAAGGCGCTGATTGCGGAAATCATTGGTTTGGCGATGCGCGCTCCGTCGTCGATGAACACCCAGCCCTGGAATTTCTACGTCATATCAGGCGAACCGCTGGATCGGATCCGCGCCGGCAACACCGAGCGGATGGTGGCGGGCATCCCGCAGTCGCGCGAGTTCCGCACCGGTCAGGCCTTTGCAGGCAAGCACCGCGACAGGCAGGTCGGCGTCGCCAAGCAGTTATTCTCCGCGATGGGAATCGAGCGCGACAACAAGGACAAGCGCCAGGACTGGGTGCTGCGCGGCTTCCGTCAATTCGACGCGCCGGTCTGCGTGATCATTACCTATGACCGCGTGCTTGATGGCAGCGACGATACGCCCTTCGATTGCGGCGCTGTTGCGACCGCTCTGGTCAACGCCGCCTGGTCTCGCGGGCTCGGCGCCGTGATCAACAGCCAGGGCATCATGCAATCGCCCGTGGTGCGCGAGCACGCAGGGATTGCCGACGATCAGGTCATCATGAAAAGCATCGCGCTGGGCTGGCCGGATGAAACTTTTCCGGCGAATGCGGTGGTGTCGGAGCGGAAGTCGGTTGAGGAAGCGACGGTGTTCGTCGGGTTCGAGAAGTAGGCGGGCGCACGCGCGCAGCCGCCA
>DATCXE010000782.1:0-4964 GCA_036565985.1 Bradyrhizobium sp. | reverse complement strand
CGCGAGGCGATCGCCGGCGACCTGCCGGTTCCGGCAACCTCGATCTACTCCCGTACCGATGGGATCGTGAACTGGCACACCAGCCTGTTGCGGCCCTCCAGGACGGCCGAGAATATCGAAGTGCATTTCGCCAGCCATATCGGGCTCGGCGTCAATCCCGCCGCGTTGTGGGCGGTAGCCGATCGCCTGGCGCAGGCCGAAGGCGAATTCCGGCATTTTGATCGTTCGGGGCCGTTTGCCATTGCCTATGGTCTCCCTGAAAATGCACAATCCCGACCAAAGCCCTGAGGCAAGGGGATGATTTTCGAATGAGCCTGCCGCGCAATTGATGCGGGATAGGTAGCGGTTTCGGACTATGCTCGGATAATAAAAGTCGTTCTGTACGCCAGAAGCGCCGCCAAGGCGCCGTGCTTTCTACTTCGGGAGGAAAATATGGCGGACGCCAAGAAACTGTCTTCGATGGACGCGTCGTTTCTGTACCTGGAAACGCCCGAGATGCCGATGCATGTCGGCAGCATGGCGATCTTCCGCCTGCCGGAGAACTACAAAGGCAACTTCTTCGAGGACTTCAAGGCGATGATCGCCTCGCGGCTGCATATCGCGCCGATCCTGAAAGCGCGTCTCGAAAAGGCGCCGCTCGACATCGACCATCCGTCATGGGTCGAGGACGACCAGTTCGACATCGACCGTCATATCTTCCGCGGCAGCCTTCCGGCGCCCTATGACCGCGCCACGCTGGAGCGCATCGTCGGCTGGATGCATGCGAAGCTGCTCAACCGCGCCCGGCCGCTTTGGGAGTTCTACGTCTTCGAAGGCATGAAGGACAACGAGATCGGGCTCTATTCCAAGATGCATCACGCCTGCATCGACGGCGGCGCCGGCGCGGCGCTGACCAACATGATCTACGACGTCACGCCGATCCCGCGCAAAGTCGACGCGCCGATTCCGCAGGCGAAAGGCGGCAAGGAGCCGCGCGACATCGCCGCCAACCTGATCGATTCCTACCAGCAACTCTGGCGTCAGCCCTTCGATGGCTCCTCGACGCCGAAGACGATCGACCTGCCGCGTTCGGGAAAGAGCGATCTCGGATCGATCCTGTTCGACAACGCCATGTTCCAGATCGAGAGCGCGGTGAAATTCGCCGGCAGCATTCCGGCGATGCTCAAGAGCGTCTCCGACGTGGTCGGCAAGATCTCCGACCCGAAATCGCGCGACAGCATCGCCAGCATGGTTTCGCCGCCGACCATTCTGAACAAGGCGATTTCGTCGGAGCGCAGTTTCGCCGGCACCTCGATTTCCCTGTCGCGGGCCAAGGCGGTCGCCAAGGCATCCGGCGGCAAGCTCAACGACGTGGTGCTGGCGCTCGCCTCGGGCGTGGTGCGGCGCTATCTGCTGGAGCGGGGTGCGTTGCCGGCGAAGTCGATGACGGCGGCGGTGCCGATCTCGCTGCGCGAGGAGGGCAATACCGAGGCCAACAACCAGGTGTTCGGCATGATCTGCGCGATCGCCACCAACATCGAAAATCCCAAGGAGCGGCTGGAGGCGATCATCGCGCAGTCGACCAAGTCGAAAGAGATGTCGCATCCGCTGCGGGCCTTCATGCCGCAGGTCTCCAATATTTCCATGCTCGGTGCGCCGATCATGGTGCAAATCCTGGCGCTGCTCTACAGCCGCTCGAATCTGTCCGACGTGCTGCCGCCGTCCGCCAATATCACGGTGTCCAACGTGCCGGGGCCGCGGCAGACGCTGTATGCTGCCGGCGCGGAATTGCTGCATATCTTCCCGGTGTCGATCTCGACCCACGGCATCGCGCTCAACATCACCGTGCAGAGCTATCGCGACCAGCTCGATTTCGGCTTCATCGCCGGCGCCAACATCATTCCCCATGTCCAGGTTATGTGCGACATGCTGCCGGTGGAATTTGAAGCGCTGGAGGCGGCGTTCGCGCCACCGCCGACCATGACCAGCGCGGCTGAATAGGGTTTTGACGATGATTGAAATGCCGCCGCTGCAGTTCGCCGAGGTGAACGGTATCCGCATGGGCTATTACGAGGCGGGGCCGGCCTCCGACACGCCGCCGGTCATCCTGTGCCACGGCTGGCCGGAGATCGCGTTCTCATGGCGTCACCAGATCAAGGCCTTGAGCGAGGCCGGCATCCGGGTGATTGCGCCGGACCAGCGCGGCTATGGCGCGACCGACCGGCCGGAGCCGGTCGAGGACTACGACATGGAGCATCTGACCGGCGACCTCGTCGGCCTGCTCGACCATCTCAAGATCGACAAGGCGATCTTTGTCGGCCACGACTGGGGTGGCTTCATCGTCTGGCAGATGCCGCTGCGGCATACGTCACGCGTTGCCGGCGTCGTAGGGGTCAACACCCCGCATTGGGATCGCGCGCCGGCCGATCCGATCGAACTGTTTCGCCAGCGCTTCGGCGACAAGATGTACATCGTGCAATTCCAGGATCCCGGCCGCGAGCCGGACAGGATTTTCGGCAGCCGCGTCGAGCAGACCTTCGATGCGTTCATGCGCAAGCCGGTGGCGCGCCCCGAAGGCACGCCGGAAGAACAGCCGATCGCCGGCGTCGGCGCCTCGCCGCGGCTCAATCTGGCGTTTCCGCAGATGATCGCGAACTACGATGCCAAACACGATCCGCGCACGCCGATCCTGTCGCCGGAGGAAAAGAAGGTGTTCGTCGATACCTTCACCAAGACCGGCTTCACCGGCGGCATCAACTGGTATCGCAACTTTTCGCGCAACTGGCAGCGCTCGAAAGGGCTCGATCATCACGTGCACGTCCCGTCGCTGATGATCATGGCCGAGAACGACGCGGTGCTGCCGCCATCCGCCGCCGACGGCATGGAGAAGCTCGTCCCCGATCTGGAGAAGTATCTGGTGCGCGGCAGCGGCCATTGGACGCAGCAGGAGAAGCCGGAGGAGGTCAGCGCCAAGCTGATCGAATGGCGTAGAAAAAGATTTGGGTGAGACTTAAGCCTCACACGCCGTCATTGCGAGGAGCGAAGCGACGAAGCAATCCATCTTTCCTTTTGCGGCGCGATGGATTGCTTCGCTTCGCTCGCAATGACGATTAGAGATCGAGACCAGGAGACAAATTTTCGATGGCGTCCCCCAACAAACTAGATCCAATCCCGCATCCGCCGAAGAAGCCCGTCGTCGGCAACATGCTGTCGCTGGATCCGAACGCGCCGGTGCAGCATCTGGTGCGGCTGTCCAAGGAACTGGGCCCGATCTTCTGGCTGGACATGATGGGTGCTCCGCTGGTGATCGTCTCCGGCCACGACCTGATCGACGAACTCTCCGACGAGAAGCGCTTCGACAAGGCGGTGCGCGGCTCGCTGCGCCGCGTCCGCGCCGTCGGCGGCGACGGGCTGTTCACCGCCGACACCAACGAGCCGAACTGGAGCAAGGCGCACAACATCCTGCTGCAGCCGTTCGGCAACCGCGCGATGACGTCCTATCACCCGAGCATGGTCGATATCGCCGAGCAACTCGTGAAGAAATGGGAACGGCTCAACGGCGACGAGGAGATCGACGTCGTCCACGACATGACCGCGCTGACGCTGGACACCATCGGCCTCTGCGGCTTCGACTACCGCTTCAATTCGTTCTACCGTCGAGACTATCACCCGTTCGTGGAATCGCTGGTGCGCTCGCTCGAGACCATCATGATGACGCGCGGCATTCCGCTGGAAGGGCTGTGGTTGCAGAAGCGCCGCCGCGACCTCGCGCAGGACGTCGCCTTCATGAACAAGATGGTCGACGAGATCATTGCAGAGCGGCGCGGCAACGCCGAGGCCGCCGAGGGCAAGAAGGACATGCTCGGCGCGATGATGACCGGCGTCGACCGCGCCACCGGCGAGCAGCTCGATGACGTCAACATCCGCTACCAGATCAACACATTCCTGATCGCCGGCCACGAGACCACCAGCGGGCTCTTGTCGTGCACGATCTATGCGCTGCTCAAGCATCCCGACGTGCTCAAGAAGGCCTACGAGGAAGTCGACCGGGTGCTCGGGCCCGATCTCAGCGTAAAGCCGACCTATCAGCAGGTCACCCAGCTTACCTACATCACGCAGATATTGAAGGAGGCACTGCGGCTGTGGCCGCCGGCGCCGGCCTATGGCATTGCGCCGCTCAAGGACGAGAGCATCGGCGGCAAGTACAAGCTGAAGAAGAACACGTTCATCACGGTTCTGGTGATGGCGCTGCACCGTGATCCCAGCGTCTGGGGGCCGAACCCGGATGCGTTCGATCCGGAGAATTTCAGCCGCGTGGCCGAGGCCAAGCGCCCGATCAATGCCTGGAAGCCGTTCGGCAACGGCCAGCGCGCCTGCATCGGGCGTGGTTTTGCGATGCACGAGGCGGCGCTCGCGATCGGCATGATCCTGCAGCGCTTCAAGCTGATCGATCCGCACCGCTACCAGATGCACCTGAAGGAAACGCTGACGGTCAAGCCCGAAGGCTTCAAGATCAAGGTGCGGCCGCGCGCCGACAAGGATCGCGGTGCCTTTGCCGGCCGTGCAGCCGTGGCCGCGGCGGCCTCGAACGCGGCGGCGCCGAAAGCGCGGACCCGTCCCGGACATAATACGCCGCTGCTGGTGCTCTACGGCTCCAACCTCGGTACCGCCGAAGAACTGGCGACGCGGGTGGCCGATCTGGCCGAGGTCAACGGCTTTGCGACCAGGCTCGGTGCGCTCGACGACCATGTCGGCAAGCTGCCGCAGGAGGGCGGGGTGCTGATCTTCTGCGCCTCCTACAATGGCGCCGCCCCTGATAACGCCACGCAGTTCGTCAAATGGCTTGAAGGTGACATCCCGAAGGATGCGTTCGCCAAGGTGCGCTACGCCGTGTTCGGTTGCGGCAACAGCGACTGGGCGGCGACCTACCAGTCGGTGCCGCGCATCATCGATGAGCAGCTGGCCGCACACGGCGCGCGTAGCGT
>DATCXE010000779.1:0-4053 GCA_036565985.1 Bradyrhizobium sp. | reverse complement strand
ACGCTACGGAATTCCTTCGCTTCCGGATCGAGCACGAACAGCGAGCCTTCGGCGACGCCGAAATAGGCACCGTGCAACTTCATGTCGCCGCTCTCGACCCGCGCGCGTACGAACGGGAACGTCATCAGGTTCTCGAGCGAGCGGAAGACCGCAGCCTTCTCGATCCTGATGGTGAATTCCTGCATCGTCTCGCGCTCGCGCTGTTCGACGACCTCACCCGGCTTGATGAACATGGCCATCCAGCGTCCGATGAAGTCGCCCGGCGATAGCGGCGCGGCCTTATCGATAAAGGCACGGATGCCGCCGCACTGCGCGTGGCCGAGCACCACGATATGCTTTATGCGCAGAACGTTGACCGCGTATTCCAGCGCCGCCGAGACGCCATGTGCGTTGGCGTCGGGCTGATACACCGGCACCAGATTGGCGACGTTGCGCATCACGAACAGTTCGCCCGGGCCGGCGTCGAAGATCACTTCCGGCGAAACGCGGGAATCGCAGCAGCCGATCACCATGACGGCGGGGGATTGGCCGCGCTCGGAAAGTTCCCGGTAGCGGGTCTGTTCCGTGGGTAGTCGCTGCGAGGTGAAGGCCCGGTAGCCGTCGAGCAGGTGTTGCGGAAAGGATATCATGGGTGCCGCCTGTGTTGGCCCATGCCTAACCATATGCCGGTGATCGGAACAAGGCTTTCGGGCGGCTTCGGGAGGTGATATCGCGTGCAGCAAAGACACCCTCAGGGAAGCCAGCCCATGATCCGTCCGCGCCGCAGCCTGTTGTTCATGCCGGGATCGAACGCGCGGGCACTGGAAAAGGCGCGCAATCTGCCGGCCGACGGTATCATCCTGGACCTTGAGGATTCGGTGGCGCCGGACGCCAAGGCCGTGGCCCGCGACCAGATTGCCAAGGCGATCGCGGCCGGCGGGTTCGGCAAGCGCGAGGTGCTGATCCGGGTCAACAGCCTCGATACGCCATGGTGGGTCGATGACGTCACCATGGCCGGCAAGGCCCGGCCCGACGGAATCCTGGTTCCCAAGGTTTCCACCGTGGCCGATCTCAACGCCATTGCGAACCGCCTGAGCGACATCAACGCCGATATGTCGATCCGGGTCTGGGCCATGCTCGAAACCGCGCGCGGGGTGCTGGATGCCGACAAGCTTGCGGCGGCGTCGAAGGATTCGGAAACCAGGCTGGCGGGCTTCGTGTTCGGACCCAACGATATCTCGCGGGAGACGCGGATCCGCATGCAGCCGGGCCGCGCGGCGATGATCCCGATGATCACGCATTGCATCCTTGCGACGCGCGCCCATGGGCTCGAAATCCTCGACGGCCCCTACAGCGACATCAGCAATATCGACGGCTTTGCGGTCGAATGCGCGCAGGGCCGCGATCTCGGCTTCGACGGCAAGACGCTGATCCATCCGAGCCATATCGAGGCGTGCAACGCCATCTTCACGCCGCCGGCCGAAGAGGTGGAACAGGCGCGCAAGATCATCGCCGCATTCGAACAGCCGGAAAACGCCTCGCGCGGCGCGATCCAACTCGACGGACGGATGGTGGAGCGGCTGCATGCCGACATGGCCAGGCGCACGATCGCGATTGCGGATGCGATCGCAGCGATGGGGCATTGAGCCCTTCGCGGTGTTTGCGCCTATGAACTGACCCGCGGGCCGAGGCCATCGATCGTCGGAGCATTGGCGCAATATTCTTCGTAATGCGCGGCGGCGGTGCCGGCGGCGAGATCGCGGTCGCACTGGCGCTTGTGGCTGCACAGCGCGCAGACGCGTTCCATGTCGCGCAGCACCAGCGGCTCGGTGCGCGCCAGACGGTCCTGGTCGATGCCGAGTGCGGTCAGCATCTTCGGAAGCTCGTCGGCGGCATGCGGACCCTGACGGACCAGCGCCTCCAGATCGGCCGACGTCATCCGCAGTTCGCTCGCGATCTGGCCCAAATTGGCGGCGTCCATCTCGCGCATTTCCCGCAGCTCGCGCCGGTGCTTCAGCCATTCGCCGAAGATATCGACCACGCGGCCGACGAGCTTTTCCTGAGCGGTCATGGCACGTCTCCCTCCAAGGCTTCTTTGGCTCGATGGTTCAAGGTGCGCGCAAACCGGGTGTGCGTCGTTGCGCCAGATCAAATTCGGAATCGGGATACAAGTGCCTGTGGGGAAAGGTGGATCGCCGTCGCGAAGCGGCCGCGAGACGGATCAGGGATTTGTTTCCGGGGGGAGACCCCTGAAAAAATGGATCGCGCGAAGGGAACCGGGTGCGCGATGTCGCGTTTCCAGCCGCATACGCACACTTGTTACGTCAAGTTGACCCTTTCATCACACTTCCGAAAGGATGCGACCATGCCACGAGTGAGGCAAGCTGCGAAGCAGGCACGCACGACCCAAGCTGCCGCCGTAACGGCGCTCGGTGCGGCCGGACTGGGTCTTTCGCTGACGGGGAGCGCATCCGCGTACACGCTACCCACCACGGGTGTCCCGCAATCCGACGACATCTCGCCCAATCAACGCTTCGTACTTGGCGAAGAGGAAATGGCCGACGTCAGTCTCGCCACGTTCTACCTCTTCGACAAGGAAAACGCCGGTAGCGGCGTGCAGCTCGCCGCTGTCGTTGTTCGTCGGGGCTGCCGTGGATGCGGTGGCTGCCGGGCCTGCCGGGGCTGCGCCGTTGTGCGTGGATGCGGTGGTTGCGGAGGGTGCGGCGGTTGCTGCGCGCGCTGGGGACGGTGCCGCTGGTGCTAGCTGGGTTCCACCAGTTCGCGGAACCTTCGTGTTGATGAACTCGATATGCTTCGGCGACGGCTTGGGCCGTCGCGGGCTACTTGCCAAATTTCTCCGCCGCCCACGCATAGAGGCTGCCCGGAACCGGCTTTTCGCCGCCGCGGCCCTTGGGTGAGATGTGCAATCCGATGATTCCCGGATCTGTTATCAGTGCGGAGAAATCCGTCGGCTCGAAGAACTGTTTCGGCTCGGCATGAACCGCGTAGAAGGATTGCTTCGGCAGCGCGTGCTGCAGTTGGCCGGCGCGGCGCGCGAGCGCGGTGATGGCGGCCGGACCATAGATCGCGACGCGGATGTCGGAGAGGCGGCTCGACCGGTGACGCAACTGGCGCAGCATGAAGGTGACGCGATGGCGCAGCGCCAGCCAGTCCGGCGTCAGGTCCTCCTGCTCCATCAGTTCCTCAAATGCCCGCACGATCGGGTCGTTCGCAGGCAGGTACAAGACCGAGTTGCCGAGCTGGCGCCGACGTTCCCAGGCGAAGTAGGGTTTTGCCGGATCGATCTCGACCGACTTCAACAGCAGGACGTCGGCGTCGAGCCACAGCCCGGCCTTCTCCGCCATCAGCCGCATGCGGAAGAAATCGCTGAATTGAAGAACGGTCCAGTCGCGCCAGCTGCCATCCGGCTGCGGCGGCCGGAGCCGTTCGGAAAACGAATGCGGCAGGATCGCTTCGGCCTCGGCATTGCCGACGCCGTCGGGCAGACCGGGCAGCGGATCGAAACTGTAGATGGTGACCTTGTGGCCCACTGCTACCTGCGATCTCAGGCAGGTGAGGCGCAGCGCATCGAGCCGGCCATGCCAGAAGGTGACGACGTCAGGCCGCATTCGCGGCGCCTCCACGCATAAGAAAAGAGCCCCGGCTTTCGCCGGGGCTCTCGTAGCACAATCAGGCCCAGGCGCGCTCTTTCTTTGCCTTCGCCTCGTAGTCGTCGATCGACGACTTCTTTTCCATGGTCAGCCCGATGTCGTCGAGGCCGTTCATCAGGCAGTGCTTGCGGAACGGATCGATCTCAAACTTCACTTTGCCGCCGTCGGGTCCGCGGATCTCCTGGTTGGCGAGATCGATGGTCAGCGTCGCGTTGGCGCCACGCTCGGCGTCGTCGAACAGCTTGTCGAGGTCGTCCTGGGTGACGCGGATCGGCAGGATGCCGTTCTTGAAGCAATTGTTGTAGAAGATGTCGCCGAACGACGTCGAGATCACGCAGCGGATGCCGAAATCGAGCAGCGCCCAGGGTGCGTGCTCGCGCGAGGAGCCGCAGCCGAAATTGTC
>DATCXE010000725.1:0-5754 GCA_036565985.1 Bradyrhizobium sp. | reverse complement strand
TCCTGCGCGCGCGGCGCCGGCGCAAACTTGCCGAGCCCTTCGAGCAGATCGCCGACGCCGAAATTGCGCAGCGCGCTGCCGAAATAGACCGGCGTCAGATGCCCCTCGCGAAACGCCTCCAGTTCGAACGGCTTGCAGGCTTCCGAGACCAGCGCGAGTTCGTCCTTGATCTCGGCGACGTCGAGATTGGCATTGCGGCCGGCGAGATCGGCAATGTCGATCTGCTCCGTGGCGCCGGTCTTGGCGCCGCCGCCTTCCAGCAGCCGCACGCCGCCGTTGACGACATCATAGGTGCCGAGGAAGTCGCGGCCGCGGCCGACCGGCCACGTCATCGGCGTGGTATCGAGCGCCAGCGTCTTTTCGATCTCGTCCAGCAGTTCGAAGGTATCGCGGCTCTCGCGGTCCATCTTGTTGATGAAGGTGATGATCGGAATGTCGCGCAGCCGGCACACTTCGAAGAGTTTCCGCGTGCGCGCCTCGATGCCCTTGGCGGCGTCGATCACCATGACCGCGGAATCGACCGCGGTCAGCGTGCGGTAAGTGTCTTCGGAAAAATCCTCGTGGCCCGGCGTGTCCAAGAGGTTGAAGACGAGGCCCTCGAACTCGAACGTCATCACGGAGGTCACGACCGAGATGCCGCGCTCGCGCTCGATCTTCATCCAGTCGGAACGGGTATTGCGTCGTTCGCCCTTGGCCTTGACCTGCCCTGCCAGGTTGATGGCGCCGCCGAACAGCAGCAGCTTTTCGGTCAGCGTGGTCTTGCCGGCGTCCGGGTGGGAAATGATGGCAAAGGTCCGCCGCCGCGCCACTTCAACTGATAGCGGCGACCGGGACGGCGATTCGGAAGTAACGGCGATGTCGGACATGAGGTGTGAGCGTTTGGCAGGGAAAACCGGGCTAATCAAGCCTCATTTGGTGATTGTGGAACCCGGTGGCCAGTCCCATATCGGATTCGGAAGGACGACCTTCCGGTTCAGCATTTTCCGCGGGGACGACCCTGCTTCGTTCGGAGGGTTGTCATGGCTTGGATCGTGTTGTTCGTCGCGGGTCTCCTGGAGATAGGCTGGGCGATCGGCCTCAAATATACCGAAGGTTTCACCCGGCTCGTTCCGTCCGTCCTGACGCTCACAAGCATGGCGGCCAGCATCATCCTGCTCGGTCTGGCCTTGAAGACGCTGCCGATTGGAACGGCCTACGCGGTGTGGACCGGCATCGGAGCGGTCGGAACCGCAATCCTTGGCATCGCACTGTTCGGCGAACCTGCCACCGCTGCCCGGCTCGCCAGTATCGGGCTGATCGTGGCCGGCATTATCGGCCTGAAACTGGTCACCTGATCAGCGCAGCAGCACCACCGCCCAGTAGGTCAGCGCCGCAACGATTCCCGAAGCCGGAATGGTAATGACCCAGGCGTAGACGATCGAACTCGCCACGTTCCAGCGGACCGCCGAGACCCGTCGCGCCGCGCCGACGCCCACGATCGCACCCGTGATGGTGTGGGTCGTGGAGACGGGAACGCCGAGATAGGTCGCCATGAACAGGGTCGCGGCGCCGCCGGTCTCGGCGCAGAAGCCCTGCATCGGCGTCAGCTTGGTGATGCGCAGGCCCATGGTGCGGACGATGCGCCAGCCGCCCATCAGCGTACCCAGCGCCATCGCGGCCTGGCAGGACAGCACCACCCAGAACGGGATTGAGAATTCGGTGCCGAGATGACCCTGCGAATAGAGCAGCACCGCGATGATGCCCATGGTCTTTTGCGCGTCGTTGCCGCCGTGGCCCAGCGAGTACAGCGACGCCGAGACGAACTGCAGGACGCGAAAGGCGCGATCGACCGCGAACGGCGTCGATCGTACCGACAGCCAGGACACGATCGCGACCAGCGCCAGCGCCAGCAGGAACCCGACCAGCGGCGACAGCACGATCGCCAGCAGCGTCTTGGTCAGGCCGCTCCAGACCGCCGCCGAAAGGCCGGCTTTGGCGATGCCTGCGCCGACCAGCCCGCCGATCAGCGCGTGCGAACTGGACGAGGGAATTCCGAGCGCCCAGGTGATCAGGTTCCAGACGATGGCGCCCACAAGTGCCGCGAAGATCACGGTGGCATCGACCACGCTCGGTTCGATGATGCCGGTGCCGATGGTATTGGCGACGTGGAGCCCGAACACCAGGAAGGCGATGAAGTTGAAGAACGCGGCCCACAGCACCGCATATTGCGGGCGCAGCACCCGCGTCGACACGATCGTCGCGATCGAATTGGCGGCGTCGTGCAGACCATTGAGGAAGTCGAACAGCAGCGCGACCGCGATCAGGAAGACCAGGATCGGAAGACCGAGGGTGGCATCCACGAGATGGCCCTGCCCTATACCTGTTCGATCACGATCGAATTGATCTCGTTGGCGACGTCGTCGAAGCGGTCGGACACCTTCTCGAGATGCTTGTAGATCTCGGCGCCCACCACGAAATCCATCGAATTGCCGTCGCGATGCTTGAGAAACAGTTCCTTCAGCCCGATGTCGTGGAGATCGTCGATGCGGCCCTCCAGCTTGCCGATCTCCTCGGTAATGGCGGTCAGCATCGCGACGTTGTTTCCGATCGACTGCATCAGCGGCAGCGCGCGACCGACCAGATTGGCGCACTCGACCAGCAGGGTCCCGATCTCGCGCATCGGCGGCTCGAAGGTGCGGACCTCGAACAGCACCACCGCCTTGGCGGTCTGCTGCATCTGGTCGATGGCGTCGTCCATCGCCGTGATCAGGTTCTTGATGTCGCCGCGGTCGAACGGGGTGATGAAGGTGCGGCGGACAGCGGTCAGCACCTCGCGGGTGATGCCGTCGGCGTCGTTTTCGAACTCGTTGACGCGCTGGCAGAACACCGGCGTCTCGTCGCCGCCGCGCAGCATTTCCTGCAGCGCCAGCGCCCCCTGCACGACCGTCCGGGCATGCTGGGCAAACAGGTCAAAAAAACGCTCCTCCTTCGGCAAAAAGGCGCGAAACCAGCGAAGCATCGGTGTTTCCATCGTTCGGGAATGGGCCGCGGGACGGCCCCGTCACAAAACTGTCATAGACCATTCAAATGGAAAGCGCGCAACGGCATGACCCGGGAATCGGGTCATCCACCGCTTTGTAAGGTCGTAAAAAACGGAAAAACGAGCCGTTTACAGCGATCGCCGGAAAAAATGTGCGATTTCGCCGATGACGCCGCGGCGGAACGTCAGCACGCAGGTCACGAAGATGACGCCCTGGATCACCGTCACCCACTGACCGAAACCGGCCAGGTATTGCTGCATGGCGATGATGACGAAGGCGCCGACCACCGGGCCGAACACGGTTCCGAGCCCGCCGACCAGCGTCATCAGCACGATTTCGCCCGACATCGTCCAGTGCACGTCGGTGAGCGAGGCGTTCTGCGCCACGAACACTTTCAGCGACCCGGCAAAGCCCGCAATCGTTCCCGACAGGATGAAGGCGAGAAGCTTGTACTGGTCGGTCTTGTAACCCAGCGAGATCGCACGCTGCTCGTTCTCGCGGATCGACTTCAACACCTCGCCGAACGGCGAGTTGATGGTGCGGTAGATCAGGAGGAAGCCCGCGAGGAAGCCGGCCAGAATGACGTAGTAGAGCACCGTCGGTACGGCGAGGTTGAAAATCCCGAACAGATAACCTTGCGGAATGCCCTGGATGCCGTCCTCGCCGTGGGTAAACGGCGCCTGCAAATAGATGAAGTACAGGAGCTGCGACAACGCCAGCGTGATCATCGCAAAGTAGATACCCTGCCGGCGAATGGAGATGAACCCGGTAACGACGGAAAGCGCGGCGGCGGCAACGACGCCGACCAGAATCCCGAGTTCCGGCGACAAGCCCCACACCTTGAGCGCATGCGCCGTGCAGTAGCCGGCGGTTCCCAGGAACATCGCGTGACCGAATGACAGCAGGCCGCCATAGCCGATCAGCAGGTTGAACGCACAGGCGAGCAGTGCGAAGCACAGCGCCTGCATCACGAAGAACGGATAGATGCCGGTCATCGGCACCAGGCCCAGCAGCACGGCCATCGCGGCGAACACGATCATCTCGTCGCGCATGGCGCGCGGCGTTACCGGCAGTGTGTCGTCAGTCAATGCGCTCATGTCAGGCCGCCCGTCCCGTCAGTCCCGTTGGCTTCACCAGCAACACCAGCACCATCAGGACGAAAACCACGGTGTTGGAGGCTTCGGGATAAAAATACTTTGTCAGTCCCTCGATCACGCCCAGCGCAAAGCCGGTAATGATCGATCCCATAATCGATCCCATGCCGCCGATCACCACCACCGCGAAGACGACGATGATCAGGTCGGCGCCCATCAGGGGCCGAACCTGATTGATCGGTGCAGACAATACGCCGGCAAGCGCCGCAAGGCCAACGCCGAGCCCGTAGGTCAGCGTGATCATTCTGGGCACGTTGATGCCGAACGCGCGCACCAGCGTCGGGTTTTCGGTGGCCGCGCGCAGATTGGCGCCAAGCCGCGTCTTTTCGATCAGGTACCAGGTGACGATACACACCACGAGCGAGAAGACGACCACCCAGCCGCGGTAGACCGGCAGGAACATGAAGCCGAGGTTCATGCCGCCCTTCAACTCATCGGGGATCGCGTAAGGCAGACCGGACGAACCGAAATAGTTCTGGAACAGGCCCTGCACGATCAGCGCGATGCCGAAAGTCAGGAGCAGTCCGTAGAGATGGTCGAGGCCGGTGAGCCATTGCAGCATGGTCCGTTCCAGGATCATGCCGAAGATGCCGACCACGATGGGCGCGATAATCAGCGCCGGCCAGTAGCCAATGCCGGCGAGGTTCAACAGGAAATACGCGCAGAACGCCCCCATCATGTAGAGGGCGCCGTGGGCGAAATTGATGATGTTGAGCATGCCGAAGATCACGGCGAGCCCCAGACTGAGCAGCGCGTAGAACGATCCGTTGATCAATCCCACCAAAAGCTGGGCGTAGAGAGCTTGCATCGGTTCGCACTCAATCTCGTTATGACGCGGTATCGCGGCGGCGTGACTCGAAAAGGGTGCCCGCCGGCGCGCTGCCGGCGGGCGATCTTATTACTTCTTTACCAGCGCGCAGGTGCTTTCCGAAAGCGGACGGAAGGCCTGCTCGGCCGGGGTGGTGCCGATCAGCTTGTAATAGTCCCACGGTCCCTTGGATTCCTCGGGCTTCTTCACCTCGAACAGGTAGGCCGGGTGGATCTTGCGACCGTCGGCACGGATCGAGCCCTTGCCGAACAGCGCGTCGTCGGTCGGCAGTTCCTTCATTTTCGCGACCACCTTGGCGCCGTCATGGACATTGCCGCCCATTGCCTCGAGTGTCTTGAAATAATGGACCAGGCCCGAATACACGCCGGCCTGCACCATCGAGGGCTGCGCCTTGTTCTTCATACGCTCGGAGAAGCGCTTGGAAAACGCGCGGGTGCCGTCATTCAGGTCCCAGTAGAAGGTTTCCGTAAAGCTGAGACCCTGCGCCACCTTCAAACCGAGCGAATGCACGTCGGTGATGAACAGCAGGAGGCCGGCCAGCTTCTGGCCGCCGGCAACGATGCCGAATTCGGACGCCTGCTTGATCGTATTCGTGGTGTCGCCGCCCGCATTGGCCATGCCGACGATCTTGGCCTTGGAGGCCTGCGCCTGCAACAGGAACGAGGAGAAGTCCGAGGAGTTCAGGGGATGTTTGACGGTGCCGAGCACCTTGCCGCCCGACCTCACTATGACCGCCGTGGTATCGCGTTCC
>DATCXE010000692.1:0-19759 GCA_036565985.1 Bradyrhizobium sp. | reverse complement strand
CTCCTCGGGCGGCTTCAGGCTGATGAACATCGTGCCGCGGTTGGAGCCCCCTCCGCCCGGACCGCCTGCACCGCCGAGCGACGAGCCGATGCTGGCGACCGCCGGATCGGCCATGACGATGTCGGCCAGTTGCTGCTGCAGCCCCAACATCGCCTGGAACGAAATGTCGGGGGACGCGCGGGTCGCGCCGATCACGAACCCGCTGTCGTCGGTCGGGAAATAGCCCTTCGGGGTCTTGATATAGAGCACCACGGTCAAGGCGATGGTCGCAAAGAACACGATCAGTGTCAGGAACGGGAAGCCAAGCACCGCGCGCAGCGTCCTTGTGTAGAACGAGACGATGCGCGACAGCGTGCCCTCGACCACGCGATCGAACCAGGTCGCGCGGTCGGACGTCGCCTCCTTGATGTAATGCGCGCAGATCATCGGCGTCACCGTGAGCGACACCAGGGTCGAAACCACGATGGCAAAGGTCAGCGTCAGCGAGAATTCACGCAGCAGCCGGCCGACGATCCCGTCCATGAAGATCAGCGGCGTGAAGGCCGCGATCAGCGACAGGCTGATCGACAGCACGGTAAAGCCGATCTGCTTGGCGCCCTCGACCGCCGCCGGATACGGCGCCATCCCGCGTTCGAGGTTGCGGTACATGTTCTCGATCATGACGATGGCGTCGTCGACCACGAAGCCGACCGAAATCGCAAGCGCCATCAGCGACAGATTGTCGATCGAGAACCCGGCGAGCCACATGCCGGCACAGGTGCCGGCCAGGGCCAGCGGCACCGAGACGCCGGCCGCGATCGTTGGCGTCAACCGCCGCAGGAAGGTGAACACCACCACCATCACAAGGAAAGCGGTTGCCAGCAGCGTGAACTGCATGTCCAGCACGCTGGCGCGGATGGTCCCCGTTCGATCCACCAGCGTCGATATCTCGACGCCCCCGGGCAGCCACTGCTTCAATTCCGGCAGCAGCGCCCGCACCCGGTCGACGGTGTCGATCACGTTGGCATCGCCCTGCTTGGTGATCTGAATCAGGACCGCCGGCTGCTTGTTGAACCAGGCGATCGAGCGGCTGTTACGGACGGAATCCTCGACCTCGGCGACGTCGGACAGGCGAACGAAATATCCGCCCGAGCTCTTGACGATGATGTCGCGGAATTCGGCCGCGGTGCGCATCTGCTTGTTGGTCGAAATCGTCTCGCTCTGGCGGCCGCCGTTGAAGATCCCGACCGGCCCCAACGGGTTGGCGTTGATGATCGCCATCCGCACGTCGTCGGTCGCGATCCCCGCATTCGAGAGCGCCACCGGGTTGAGCGCGATCCGCACCGCGGGCTGGTCGGCGCCGGAGACCGTGACTTCGCCGACGCCCGGCACCTGCGAGATGCGCTGCGCGATCACGGTATCGGCCACGTCGTACATCGCGCTCGTCGTCAGCGTCTTCGACGTCAGCGCCAGCACGAATACCGGCGCGGCGGAAGGGTTGGCCTTGCGGAACCTCGGCAGCGACGGCAGGTCGGTCGGCAGGTCGGCCAGCGACGCATTGATCGCCGCCTGCACGTCGCGCGCAGCGCGGTCGATGTCGCGGCCGATCGAGAATTGCAGCTGGATGCTGGTAGAGCCTAGCGAACTGGTCGAGGTGATCTGGTCGATGCCGGCGATCTGGCCGAGCCGCCGCTCCAGCGGCGCGGCCACGGTCGCCGCCATCACGGAAGGGTCGGCACCCGGCCGCGTCGCGGAAACCCGGATCATCGGGAAATCGACGTTCGGCACCGCCGAGACCGGCAGGAAGACATAGGCGACCATGCCGACCAGAAAGAGCCCGATCGCCAGCAGCGTTGTGCCAACCGGCCGGCGGATGAAGGGCTCCGAGATCGATGCCATTTACTGCATCCCCTCGGTGGCGCCGGCGACCGGCGGCCCCGACGGACCGGGTCCTGACGGACCGGGGTCGGGTACCGCCTTCTCGATCTTGCGATTGAGGCGGTCCAGCGCCAGGTAAATCACCGGTGTCGTGTAGAGCGTCAGCAACTGGCTCAGCAGCAACCCGCCGATGATGGAAATGCCGAGCGGAAAGCGCAGTTCGGCGCCGGTGCCGCTTTCGACCGCCAGCGGCAGCGCACCGAACAGCGCCGCCAGCGTCGTCATCATGATCGGACGGAACCGCAGCAAGCAGGCTTGCACGATCGCCTCGTGGGGCGACATGCCCTTGTGCCGCTCGGCTTCCAGCGCGAAGTCGATCATCATGATCGCGTTCTTCTTGACGATGCCCATCAGCAGAATGATGCCGATCAGTCCGATGACGGACAGGTCCTGCCCGAACAGCATCAGCGCCAGGATGGCGCCGACGCCGGCCGACGGCAGCGTCGACAGAATGGTGATCGGGTGGATGTAGCTCTCGTAGAGCACGCCGAGCACGATGTAGATGGTGACGATCGCCGCCAGGATGAGCCACGGCTGCCCGGCCAGCGATTTGGAGAATTCGGCGGCATCGCCGGAGTAGACGCCGACGATGCTGCCGGGCATGCCTATCCGCTTTTCGATCGCCTTCAACGCCTCGACCGCATCGCCCAACGCTTCGCCGGGGGCGAGGTTGAAGCTGAGCGAGATCGCCGGGAATTGCGCGAGATGCGAGATCGCCAGCGGCGCAGTCGTGCGGGTCAGTGTCGCCACCGCCGACAGTGGCACCTGCGCGTTGGGGGCGCCGGCCACAGCACTCGCCGCGCCGGGCAGATAGAGCTTTGAGAGGATCGACGGATCGCGCTGGTAGACCGGCATAGCCTCCAGCACCACGCGATACTGGTTGGCCTGGCCATAGATCGTCGAAATCTGGCGCTGCGCAAAGGCGTCGTTCAGCGTGTCGTTGACCGCCTGAAGGCTGACGCCAAGCTGGCCGGCGCGCTGGCGATCGATATTGAGCGCGGCACGCAAGCCTCCCTCCTGCGCTTCCGACGAGACATCGCGAAACAACGGGTCGCGTCGCATCTCGGCGATCAGCTTCTGCGACCACAGCGTCACCGCCGCCGCATCGGTGCCGGTCAGCGTGTACTGGTATTGCGAGCGGCTCGACTGGGTCGAGATCTGCACATCCTGCACCGGCTGGAAATAGATGGTCATGCCCGGGATCGCGGCTGTTCGCTGCTTCAGCCGGTCGATCACCGCGGAAATATCGTCTTGCCGCTCGCCGCGCGGCCGCAGCGTCATCACCAGACGCCCGACATTGGTGGTCGGATTGACCGACCCGGCCCCGATCACGGACACCACCCCGACCACGTCGGGATCGGCCTGGATCGCCGCCGCCGCCATCGCCTGCCGGCTTTGCATCTCGACAAAGGAAACGTCCGCGCCGGCCTCGGTCACCGCGGTGATCGACGCGGTGTCCTGCAGCGGCAGGAAACCCTTCGGCGCGATGACATACATGAACAGCGTCGCCGCGATGGTGGCGAATGTCACGACCAGGGTGGCGCGCTGGCGCTCCAGCACCCACAACAGCGTCCGATGATAGAACGCGACCATGCGGTCGATGAAGCGGCTGACGGCGGCCAGCCCCGGGACCGTCATCTCCTCGCCGACATGCTTCAGCAGCCGCGAACACATCATCGGCGTCAGCGTCAGCGAGACGACCGCCGAGGTCACGACCGCGATCGTGAGTGTCAGCGCGAACTCGCGGAACATGCGCCCGACCAGCCCGGACATGAACAATAGCGGGATGAACACCGCGATCAGCGACACGGTGAGCGAAATCACGGTGAAACCGATCTCGCTGGCCCCCTTCAGCGACGCCTCCATCACGGACTCGCCGTTTTCCATGTGGCGGACGATGTTCTCGATCATCACGATGGCGTCGTCGACCACGAAACCGGTGCCGATCGTCAGCGCCATCAGCGACAGATTGTCGAGGGAAAAGCCCGCGAAATACATGATCCCGAAGCTCGTGATCAGCGACAGCGGCAGCGCGACGCCCGCGATCAGCGTCGCGCGCAGCGACCGCAGGAACAACAGCACCACCAGCGTGACCAGGACGACGCTCAGGATCAGCGTGAACTGCACGTCGCGCACCGAAGCGCGGATGGTGACGGTGCGGTCCGAGACGATGGTCAGATTGACGCCGGCGGGGATCGCGCGCTGCACCCTGGGTATTTCTTCGCGGATCTGCCGGACCACCTCGATCACATTGGCGCCGGGCTGGCGCTGAATGTCGATGATCACCGCAGGCGTGCCTTGGTACCAGCCGCCGGTGCGGTCGTTCTCCAGCCCGTCAATGATGGTCGCGACGTCGCCGATGGTGACGGGCGAGCCGTTGCGATAGGCGATGATGATCGGCTTGTAGGCCTCCGCCGCCGCGATCTGGTCGTTGGCGGCGATGGTGTAGGCCTGGTGGGTGCCGTCGAGCGATCCCTTGGGCCCCGACACGTTGGCGCCCGCAATTGCGTTGCGCAGATCCTCCATCGAGATGCTGTAGGCGGCAAGCCGCGCCAGATCGGCCTGCACCCGCACCGCGGGCTTCAGCCCGCCGAGCACGGCAACCCGCCCGACGCCGGAAATCTGGCTGAGGCGTTGTCCCAGGATGGTGTCGGCGATATCGCTCATGGCGCGCAGCGAAATCGTGTCCGACGTCAGCGCCAGCGTCATGACCGGCGCGTCGGCCGGATTGACCTTGGCATAGGTCGGCGGATACGGCAGATTCTTCGGCAGGATCCCGGCCGCGGCGTTGATCGCGGCCTGCACGTCCTGGGTCGCGCCGTCGATATCGCGGTTGAGGTCGAACTGCAGCGAAATCTGGCTGACGCCGAACGAACTGGTCGACTGCATCGACGACAGCGACGGAATCTGGCCGAGCTGGCGCTCGAGCGGCGCGGTGATCAGCGAAGCGATCACGTCGGGGCTGGCGCCGGGCAATTGCGTCGTCACCTGCACGGTCGGAAAATCGACCTGCGGCAACGCCGAAACGGGTAACGCCCAATAGCCGAGCGCGCCGCCGATCATCAGCGCGATCCCCAGGAGCGAGGTCGCGATCGGCCGGCGGATGAACGGTTCGGAGACGCTCATGGTTGCGTCCTCACTTCGCGGCGCCGCCTGCCTGCCCATTGGCCGGTGCGGGTCCGGTTTGTCCTTTCTGATCGCCCTCGCCGCGCTCGCGCTTGCCACGGCCTTCATTGGCCTGACCTTCCTTGCTCTGGCCTTCACCGGGTTGAGCGCCCTTGGCGTCGGGACTGCGGCTGCGCTTGCGCGGGGCGAGATCGGCCGATGGCGCGCGATCGTCGGTGCCGATCAGAACCTTGGCGCCGTCGGACAAATTGGCAAAGCCCGTGGTCACGACGCGGTCCGACGTCGTCAGCCCGCTTGCGATCACGGCGTCATTTTCGTTCTGCTGGGTCACCACGACAGGCTTGGCGGTTGCGACATTATCGGGGCCGATGACGTAGCTGAACGTCCCGGCGGGACCGCGCTGGACCGCCGAGGTCGGCACCACGATCGCCTTCTCGATCGTCTCGACCTTCAGCCGCACGTTGACGAACTGTCCCGGCCAGAGCTGGAACTTGCCGTTGGGGAATTCGGCCTTCAGCTTCAGCGTTCCCGTGGTCGGATCGACCTGGTTGTCGATGCCCTTGAGCGTGCCGTTATCGATGACGGTGACACCGTCATTGCCGAACACGTCCACCGCCAGCGTGCCCTTGGCGGCGGCGGCGTTGACCCGCACGATCTGCTGCTGCGGCAGGCTGAACTGCACCGCGATCGGCTGCAACTGGGTGATGATGACGAGGCCGGTCACGTCGGCTGCGCGGATGATATTGCCCTGGTCGACCTGGCGCAGGCCGGCGCGCCCGGACAGCGGCGCGATGATCTTGGTGTAGCCGAGCATCGCCTGCGCGTTGTCGATCGCGGCCTGGTCGGCCTTCACCAGCGCCTCCTGCTGGGCCACCACCGCGCGCTGCGTATCGGCCTGCTGCTTGGAGCCGGCATTGGACGCCGCAAGCTGCTGATAGCGGGCAAGATCGAGCTTCTGGTTGGCAAGCAGCGCTTCGTCCTGCGCCTTCTTCGCCACCGCCTGATCGTACTGCGCCTGGTAGATCACTGGATCGATCTCGCCGAGCACATCACCCTTTTTGACGTCCTGGCCTTCGACGAAATTCACCGCGATCAGCTTGCCATCGACCTGGGCGCGCACGACAACGGTGTTCAACGCGCGAACCGAGCCCACGGCATCCAGATAAACCGGCACATCCTGCGTGCGCGGCGTTGCCGCCAGCACCGGCACCGGCAGGTCGAGGCGCGCGCCGGGACCGCCGCGGCCAGCGCCCTGCTTCTGTTGAAACGCGTTCCAGCCGAGATAGCCGAGGCCACCGAGGATCAGAAGCGTGATCGCCAGCGATACGAAGCGTCGGCCAATGCCGCGCGCCACGCGCTTGGTTGCCGTCTTCGGCTTGTCGTCTTCCGGCTTAAAGAGCATCAACCGGCCTTTCCATCCTGGGCTCCCAGCCGCCCCCCAGCGCCTGATAAAGGCTGACGATCGCGAGCAGCCGCGCCAGTTGGGCCTGCCACAGCAAATCCTCAGCCTGGAACAACGTCGTCTGGGTGTTTAGCACAGTCACGATGTCGGCGGTTCCGGCGCGCAGCTGTTGCTCGGATAGTTCGAACGCCCGCCGCGATGCCGCCACCACCTGGCGCTGCAGCCGCAGCCGCTCCGTGGTCTGGCGGATCGACATCAGCGCGTTGTCGACGTCGGCAAACGCCTGTACCACGGTCTTGCGGTAGGTCTGCAGCAATTCGTCCTGCCGCGCCTTGGTGAGTTCGAAATTGCCGAGGATCCTGCCGCCATCGAAGATCGGCTGCGTCAGGCTGCCGACCATGCTGAAGAACGCCGCGTGCGGCTGAAACAGCGACGACAGCGCCGAGCTTTGATAGCCACCCTGCCCGGTCAGTTGAATGCTCGGGAAAAACTGCGCACGGGCACTGCCGACGTTGGCGGTCGCGGAAGCAAGCTGGGATTCCTGGCGGCGAATATCCGGACGCTGCGTCAGGAGTTCCGACGGCAGGCCGGGCGTGACACGCGGCGAGGCGATGTTGTTGAGCGACCCGCCTATGACGCGCACCGCTTCCGGCGGCCGCGACACCAGCGTCGCCAGCGCGTTGATGTTCTGGTCGAGCGTCTGCCGCAGCGGCGGCACCTGCGCGCGCTGGTTGGCGACCACGCTTTCCTGCTGCGCGACGTCGAGATCGGTGCCGGTACCGGCCCGGAACCTTTCCTTGATGGCATTGAGGATGCGTTCGGCGCTGGCGATGTTGCGCTGCGCGGTGCGAAGCCGGTCCTGCGCCGCGAGCACCTGAAAATAGGCATTGGCGACGGTGGTGAGCGTCGTCAGCGCGACGACGTCGCGATCGAAGCGGCTGGCGTCCGCGGTCTCTTCCGCCGCCTGCGCGGCGTCGCGGTTCTTGCCCCAGAAATCCAGCTCGTAACTGGCGCTCAGCGAGGCCGAATAGTTGACCACCTCGCGGCCGCCATTGGTCAGGCCGCTGGCGCTGGAACCCGAGGTGCGGGAATAGGCCTCCTGTCCATTGCCGTTGAGGCTCGGCAGCAGCGCCGCGCCCGTGATGCGCGCCTGCGCGTCGGCCTGCTTGAACCGCGCGGTGGCGGCGGCAATGTCCAGGTTGACGGTCTGCGCCTCCTCCATCAGGCCGGTCAGTTCCCGGGAACGGAAACCGCGCCACCAGTCGAGCGTCGGGGCCGCGTCCTTCGCAGTCGAAAGCCGGGCCGCCTTGTAGCCGTCGGGGACCTCCAGCGCGGGATCGGGAAGGTCCTTGGTCAGGATGCAGCCCGCGGAACTGGCGACCAGACCAAGCACTGCAACGGACCGCGCCAGCCGCCCGCCTCCGGGAACTCGGGCCAGCCAGCCGCCGACTACAGCCGTTGTACTTCGCTGGGTCACACCCGTTCTCCACCGGGCAGGTCTCGGCCCGGCGCGCAATGAACGCTTCTATGGGTAACGTGCGACACGTTCACGGGGGTGATGCTTCCAATGGAACCTGGAGATCATACTACCCTTGGGAATGGGAGGCGGACAGTCCCGCCCAGCCTTCACCAGCCGGCCTTCAGGCGTCGCAAGCAACGCGAAAAGGGCTCGAAAGTCCTTATTTTATGGGGCTTGGAGCGAATCTGGAGGATGCAGGACGGACCAAAACTTACGAAGATTTCATGGGGATTTCCCCGTGTTCCGAGCCCCTAATCCGCGCCTTTTCGCGCGAAACGCGCACGCAGCCAGCTTGAAACTCAGCCGACTGTCCCCCGCACCTCAGAGTCGTGCAACGGAGGGGCGAAAAAAGCGAATCGCGGTGGCGGCTCGCGGCCGATCCGAGACCGCGCGCGGCTGTTCGCACAACGCGTCAATCTGCTGTCGCCCTCCTGCCTCTGCCATCGCGCGAGCGACGAACTGGCGCGGACGGCAATACCGGCTTGGCGAGCGGGAACAGCACTGATTATACTTCGCCAGTGTTGTCCACCCGCGCCCGAGACTGAAGCAGGGTCGATCAGCCATGCCAGGTCCGGGCAGACCGCCGTTCGATGGATCGCCCATGTCCGAGTTGATTTCGGTCACATCGGAAACCGTAGACGCGACGTTTCCGGAACTGCCCCGCCTGGTCCGGCTGGCGCTGGGCTTTGGTTCAAAACTGCAGCACGGCACGCTCGACGTGACCCTGGCTGACGGCCGCATTGTCCGGCTTGGCGGCAATGGGCCGGGTCCGGCCGCCGCCATGACGATCTACGATTACGGCTTCGCCTCCCGCCTCCTGCGCGGCGGCGACATCGGAATTGCCGAGGCCTATCTGCGCGGCGAATGGGACACGCCCGACCTGACGCAGTTCCTCTATCTGTTCTGCGTCAACCAGGACTGGATGCAGACGATGATGACCGGCACGCCGTTGACGCGCACCTTCCAGATTTTCCGGCACTGGCTCAACCGCAACACCAGGCGGCGCGCGCGCCGCAACATCTATGCGCATTACGACATCGGCAACGCGTTCTATTCGGCGTGGCTCGATCCCAGCATGACCTATTCCTCGGCCCTGTTCGAGGACGACACGCCGGACCTCACCGCCGCGCAACACAACAAGTACCGGCGGCTTGCCGAAGCGATCGATCTGCGACCGGGCCAGAAGCTGCTGGAGATCGGCTGCGGCTGGGGCGGTTTTGCCGAGTACGCCGCCAAGACCTTCGGCACCAAAGTCGTCGGGCTCACCATCAGCAAGGAGCAGCGCGATTTCGCGCAGGCCCGCATTCACAATGCGGGCCTCAGCGACAGGGTCGAGATCAAGCTGCAGGACTATCGCGACGAGCGTGACCGCTATGACCGGATTGTCTCGATCGAGATGATCGAGGCGGTAGGCGAGCAGTTCTGGCCGAAATATTTTTCACAACTGCGCGACCGCCTGCTGCCCGGCGGGCTCGCCGGCATCCAGGCCATCACCATCCAGGACAGCCTGTTCCAGGCCTATCGCCGCGAAGTCGATTTCATCCAGCGCTATGTTTTTCCGGGCGGCATGCTGCCCTCGCCGCAGATCCTGAAGACCCTCGGCGAACGCTTCGGCGTTCCCGTTATCCGCGAGCGCATTTTCGGGCAAGATTATGCCAGGACGCTTGCGATCTGGCGAAGCAATTTCCGGGCGGCCTGGCCGAACCTGAGTCCCTCGGGATTCGACGACCGCTTCCGGAGGCTCTGGGAATACTACCTCGCCTACTGCGAGGCAGGATTCCTGTCGGGAAATATCGACGTGCGGCAAGTGGTGTTTGCGAAAGCGGGCTGACCGGCCCGCTCCATCGCTGGCTTGTATGCCCTGCGGCGGTCCTTTAGGGTCGCCCAACGATTAGGCAAGCAAACCGGCAATTTCAGAACATGGCATTCAACAAAGACGTCGTCGAAGCGATCGGCAACACGCCCCTCATCAAGCTGAAGCGAGCTTCCGAACTGACCGGCTGCACCATTCTCGGCAAGGCCGAATTCATGAATCCCGGCCAGTCGGTCAAGGACCGCGCCGGGAAGTGGATGATCCTCGAAGCCGAGAAGCGCGGCGATCTGAGGCCCGGCGGGCTGGTGGTGGAATCGACCGCCGGCAACACCGGCATCGGGCTCGCCGTGGTCGCCAGCGCCCGCGGTTATCGCACGCTGATCCTGATCCCGGAAACGCAGAGCCAGGAAAAGAAGGACATGCTGCGGCTGTGCGGCGCCGAACTCGTCGAGGTGCCGGCGCTGCCCTATTCCAACAAGAACAACTACCAGCATGTCGGGCGGCGGCTGGCGGACCAGCTTCGCAAGAAGGAGCCGAACGGCGTGCTGTTCGCCGACCAGTGGAACAATCTCGACAACGCCAAGGCGCATTACGAATCCACCGGGCCGGAGATCTGGGAGCAGACCGGCGGCAGGATCGACGGCTTCATCTGTTCGGTCGGCACCGGCGGCACGCTGGCCGGCACCAGCCGCTATCTGAAGGAAAAGCACCCGGGCATCGTCAACGCCTGCGCCGATCCGCACGGCTTTGCGATGTACGAGCTGTTCAAGAATGGTACCGCCAAGTCGACGCCCGGCGACTCGATCACCGAAGGCATCGGGCTTGGCCGCGTCACGCCTGTGGTCGAGACCGCCAAGGTCGATGACGCCTTTCTCGTTTCCGACGAGGAAGCCGTCAACGTGATCTACGAGTTGGTCGAGCACGAAGGCCTGTGTCTCGGCGGCTCCACCGGCGTCAATATCGCCGGCGCGATCCGGCTCGCCAAGCAACTCGGTCCCGGCAAGACCATCGTGACGATACTGGCCGATTCCGGCGGCCGCTATCAGTCAAAGCTGTTCAACCCGGCGTTCATGCGCTCGAAGAACCTGCCGGTGCCGACATGGCTGGAAAAGCGCAGCAACATCGACGTGCCGTTCGAGAAGGTGTGAGGGCCTCGTTCGAACGACGACGTCGCTCGACGGTCGATGGCAAGTCGCGCTGCGGGAGCAGTGCTTAAAACTCAAACAAAAAGGCCCCACCGAGATGGGGCCTTCGACGTTTTATTTTGCAGCTACCTTAGTTGTAATCCGAGTATTTGAATTGCGGCAGCGCCTTGAGCTGCTCCTTGGTACCGCTCATCACGGCATGGTCGGGTGTCCAGTCATTCGCGTTGGCGCTGCGCGCGGTCGTCGTGGTTGTGGTGGTCGTATTCGCTGGCGCCGTGGCAGTTCCGGTCGTCGTTTCGCGCGTCGCGGGCGCGGGCGCAGCGCTGGTGCGGACCGGTTCCTCGAAGAATTTGAGCTTGTCCATGGGAACGGCGATATCGTGCTCGCCCATACCCAAAAAGCCGCCCACGCCGATAACCACGGCGGCAACCTTGCCGTCCTTGTCCAGGATCAGCTCGTTAACATCGCCGAGCTTTTCGTTGGCTTCGTTATACACGTCGAGGCCCATGAGCTTGGATGCCCGCCATTTGCCCTTCAGCATTATCTTTTCGGAACTTGCGGTCTGAGCGGTTGCGGCTGGTGCAGCCCGATCGGCAGGCTGAGCCTGCTGCGCATAGGCTGCGCCACTGACGATCGCAGTGCCCAGAAGCGCAGTAGCAATGAGAGTCTTCATCGTTGTTCTCCGGAAAAAATGAGATGAGTCTTCCGAAAACCAACCAGACTGATGAATGTTCCAGGTTACTTTCGTCATGCAGCCGAAAGACACATCGGGGAGAATAGGAGCGAATGGCCGCATGCGCGTTGAATCAACAGCTCGCGCCGAGGTGCGTCAATGGAACCACCGCTCTCGTGACGGGTTGTTTCTTCGTTCCGAGAAACGGTCGCTGTCATGAGCCGCCCCAGCCAACCATCTTCAAATCTACTTCTCCGTTTGGTCAGATCATATGGCCACGACCTGAAGCACTGGCTTGGAGGACTTACAACGCACTACGCCGCAGGCGCCGGACTGCTGGCTACCGGCGTCGTGTTTCTCGTTGTAGCGGCTGGGGTCGCGATCTCGGCGGGCTTCCATGCACTGGAAATTCAATATGGCGCTTACATTGCGTATGGCGTTGTGGGCGGGATGTTCCTGCTCCTGGGACTGTCCGGGCTGGTCGCCGGACGGGTGATGCTTTCTCGTCCCGCCACTCCCTTGCCTGCGCCAAAACGACAATTTCAGGTACTCAAACACGCAATAACTGCCCCCTCAATTACCACGCTGGCTGTGCAGGGAGGACGCGAAGCCGGTCGAATAGATCCTGTATCGCGAGGGCTCGCGGTCGGCGCCGCAGCAATCCTGTTAGGCTGGGTCGCAGCCAACCAGGCCCGGCGCCAACGCAATATCAGGCGGAAGCGGATCTAGCATGCGTGGTTCCCGCTGGCCGAACGATCTTGCGCTGGTTGCAGCAACGGCGATGGCTACGGTCGCAATTTATCGCCAACTGACTGTTGGAGAGCGCGAGAAAGCTATTGTGCGATCCGCGCCCGCAACCGCCGCGGCCCTGATGGCGGACGTCGGACACGGCCGACTGGCGCGCGCGCCGTGGCAGATCCCCTTGGCGGGATGGAAGGACATCCTGTATCGCACCTATCAGCAAATCAACGAAGACCGCCTTCTCGCAACAGCGGCTGGAGTCGTATTTTACGGCCTGCTGGCGATCTTCCCCGCTATCACCGCGCTTGTGTCGAGCTACGCCCTGTTTGCAGATCCCTCGACGATTACAGACAACCTGCGAAGCCTGGCCCTCATGTTGCCAGACGGCACGTTCGGTGTTGTGCAGGACCAGGTCGGGCGGGTGTTGGCGAAAGGTAACGTCACCCTGGGGTGGACCTTTATCATCGGGCTATTGATGGCAGTTTGGAGTGCCAATGCCGGCATGAAGGCGATACTTGATGCGCTTAACGTTGTTTACGAGGAAGACGAAAAGCGCTCCTTCATTAAGCTGAACCTGATTTCACTGTCGTTCACCGTCGCCGCGCTGGCAGGGATTTTGATTATGGTAAGCGCCGTCGTTGCGGTCCCCTTGTTGCTGCAAAAATTGGGACTTGGCGAGCGCGCGGAACTCATCATTTCCTTCGGAAGATGGCCAATGCTGGCGCTTCTTCTCTTGTTCGCGCTGGCGGCGCTCTATCGATACGGCCCAAGCCGCGCGACTCCGCGATGGCAATGGCTGAGTGTGGGCGCCGTTGTGGCCGTTCTGCTCTGGCTCGCCGGCTCGGCCAGTTTGTCCTGGTATCTTTCAAACTTCGAGGATTACAACGCAACTTACGGCTCCCTCGGAGCCGCGATTGGCCTGATGATCTGGATGTGGATGTCTGCGATCATCGTACTTTGCGGCGCGGAGCTTAATTCGGAGATCGAGCATCAGACCGCCGTTGACAGCACCGAAGGCAGGCAGAGGCCGCTTGGGGCACGGGGCGCGACCATGGCTGATACGGTGGGTGAACGGATTAGCGCCGGGTAGATTAGGCGTCAGCCCGACCAACAGGACACTCAACGTCCAGGAAAAAAACCGTCGCTGAAAGTGGTCAGCGACGGCTAATTCTCGTGCCGGCCTACTTCAGCTTGTACGTGCCGGTCTGCTGATTGCAGTCCTGAAACGTTCCAGCCTTGATAACCGGAAACGGCCCCAGAGGGTGAACCGTGCCGGCGGACTTCATACCCTCGTACTTTCCAGTGCCCGCAACATTTTCCCGGGTGAGACTTCCATCACTTGCGAGCGAAAAATATGTGAGACGTTTATCGCCGTCCACATCCACCGCCTCGCATACCGTGGACCCCGTAAACTTCCCCTCGAGTGAGGCGTTCATGCCCACGCAGCGGAACGTGTTCTTGTCGAACATGCCATCGGGTGGATTGCTGCGGGTAGTACCGATCATTTCATAACTTGACGCGGTGTGGTTCTTGGAAAACGTGATCGCGTTGTTAACGCCGGACCAGCAGGCCGTGTAGTCGTAGCTGCCCTCCTTTGGCAGCTCCACCGCCGATGCAGAAGTTGCAGAAATAAAAACAAGGAAGGCGAACGAATACCGTTGCATGGCACTCCCCTCCTGAAATCGTTTCAAGATCTGTCCAGCTCGAGCGGGACAGCGAAATAGTAGCACAACGCCGCAATGCATGCGCGGAAATGCACACCAGGATCGAGGTGCCGTTCGAGAAGGACTGAGAGCGATTTTTGCAGGGTGGTAAAAGGCGTTCTTGCGCCGTGCCCACCATCGATCAAGCGCGATACTGCTGGGGGCACGCTCCGCTTTGCCCACCTTGCGAAACTAAGCAGCCGATCAATGCCGCAGGATCTGGCTCAGGAACAGCTTCGTCCGCGCGTGCTGCGGACTGGCGAAGAATTCCTGCGGCGTGTTGGACTCGATCACCTGGCCGGCGTCCATGAAGACGACGCGGTTGGCGACTTCGCGGGCAAATCCCATTTCGTGGGTAACCACCAGCATGGTCATGCCCTCCCTGGCCAGATCGACCATGGTGTCGAGCACTTCCTTGACCATTTCGGGATCGAGCGCCGAGGTCGGCTCGTCGAACAGCATCACTTTCGGATTCATGGTCAGCGCGCGCGCGATCGCGACACGCTGCTGCTGTCCGCCTGACATCTGGCCCGGATACTTGCTGGCCTGATGCGGAATCTTGACCCGCTCGAGATACTTCATCGCCGTCGCCTCGGCGTCCTTCTTGGGGATGTTGCGCACCCAGATCGGCGCCAGCGTGCAGTTCTCCAGCACCGTCAGATGCGGAAACAGATTGAAACTCTGGAACACCATGCCGACCTCGCGCCGGACTTCGTCGACCCGCCGCAGGTTCGGCCCGAGCTCGATGCCCTCGACGACGATCCGACCTTCCTGGAACTCCTCCAGCGCGTTGATGCAGCGGATCAGCGTCGACTTGCCCGAGCCCGACGGGCCGCAGATCACGATGCGCTCGCCCTTGGCGACGTCGAGGTTGATGTCGCGCAGCACGTGGAAATCGCCGTACCACTTGTTGAGCGCGTTGATGCCGACGATCGAGTTTGCGGTCATGGTGTTGTACTCAGTTGCGCTGATGCGCGTTCAGCCTGTTCTCGACGAACAGCGAGTAACGCGACATCCCGAAGCAGAAGACGAAATAGATGATACCGGTGAAGGCAAAGCCCGTGAACAGCGTCGTGGGCGTGGACCAGACCGGATCGGAGAACGATGCCCGGAGCTGCCCGAGCAGGTCGAACAGCGCGACGATCGAAACCAGCGAAGTGTCCTTGAACAGGGCGATGAAGCTGTTGACGAGGCCGGGGATGACGTGGCGCAGCGCCTGCGGCATCACGATCAGGGCCGTGGTCTTGGCCCAGGACAGGCCGAGCGCGCTCGCCGCCTCGCCCTGCCCGCGCGGGATCGCCGCCAGACCACCGCGGATGACTTCGGCCTGGTAGGCGCCCGCGAACAGCGCGATGCCGATCAGGGCGCGCACCAGCCCATCGATGGTGAAGCCGGTCGGCACGAACAGCGGCAGCATGTAGGTTGCAAAGAACAGCACCGTGATGAGCGGGACGCCGCGCCAGAACTCGATGAAGGCGATCGAGAAGATCCGGATCAGCGGAATGGCCGAGCGCCGGCCGAGCGCCAGCGCGATGCCGACCGGCATCGAGGCGACGATGCCGACGACCGACACAACCAGCGTCACGAGAAGGCCGCCCCAGAGACGGGTATCCACGACCGGCAGTCCACCGCGGTCGAGCCCCATCACCGCGATCACAACGGCGATGCCGGCGAAGATTGCGAGGGTGGTGACGACGGCCCGCGCGCTTCTGCTGAGCCAGAACACCAGCGCCGACATGATCGCGGCGGTTGCCACGAGATCGACCCAGACCGGACGGCCGTAGGCCTGGATCTGGTCGCGCAGCCAGGTCAGCGGCAGAAGGATCCAGCTAACCCCCGCGCTGATCAGCACGAGCAGCTTGCCGATCGCCCACAGCAATGGCCCGATGACGGCGGTCGCCTCCCCGGCTGCAGCAAGCTTTCTTCCGCCATCGCCGATGCTGTCGTTGAAGCCGGAAAGAATGTCCGCGGTCCAGCTGACGCCGAAGCCGCTCACACCGCCGCCGCTCAGCAGGAAAAAGGCGACCACGGGGAATGCCAGGAAGAACAGGATGGCGTTGGGAGCCTTGTACGGCAGCCGCGGAATCAGCAGCGGCACCAGCAGGATCCCGGCAAGAAGAAAGACCAGATTGACCCGCCAGCGCTCCGGCTCCGGGTAGAATCCATAGATGAATTGCGAGAACTTGGCCTGGATGAACGGCCAACAGGCTCCAACCACGTCGCCCGGAGCTTTCGGAAGGCAGGCGGTACGGTCCTTGCCGGTCCACACCGCGTCGATCAACAAGAATTTTATCGTGGGCACGAGCACGAACCACAGCAGCAGCGCGCATACGATGGTGATCAGAATGTTGGACGTCGAATTGAACAGGCGCGTGCGGAGGAAACCGATGAAGCCGGTGGTCTTCACCGGCGCCGGCCGCTCCGGCATCAGCTCCTGGCGAACGAAAACGGATGAAGGGGTGTCGTTCATCCGCCCATGCTCCGGCTGATCCGCCATCCATAGAAACTCATCACCGCGCTCGTCACCAGCGAGATCAGGAGATAGACGCCCATGGTGATACCGATGATTTCGATCGCCTGCCCGGTCTGGCTCAGCGTCGTTCCCGCGAACACCGAGACCAGGTCGGGGTAGCCGATCGCCACCGCCAGCGAGGAGTTCTTGGTCAGGTTGAGATACTGGTTGGTGAGCGGCGGCAGGATCACGCGCATCGCCTGCGGGATCACGATCAGCCGCAGCACCGCACCGCGCTGCAGCCCGAGCGAGGAACCGGCTTCCATCTGGCCCTTGTGCACGGACTGAATGCCTGCGCGCACGATCTCGGCGATGAAGGCCGCGGTGTAGGTCGACAGCGCCAGCGTCAGCGCCACGAATTCAGGAATCACGCGCGAGCCGCCGGCGAAGTTGAACCCCTTGAGCGCCGGTATCTCAAACGTTACCGGTGCGCCGAATATCAGCACGCTGACCAACGGCAGGCCGATTACCAGACCGAGCGCATAGGGCCAGACCTTGATCAACTTGCCGCTCTGGAACAGTTGCCGGCGCGAGTAACGCCACAGCGCAATCGCAGCCACGATCGCCAGCAGCAGCGCGACGACGAATGGCTCAAAACCGGCTGTGCCGATCGGCTTTGGGATCACCAGGCCGCGGTTACTGAGGAAGAAACTGTCGAAGACGGAGATGCTCTGCCGCGGATTTGGCAATGCGGCGAGCACGGCGAGATACCAGAACAGGATCTGGAACAGCACCGGAAGGTTCCGGATCAGTTCGACATAGCCGCCAGAGATCCGCGACAGCAGCCAGTTCGGCGACAGCCGGCCGAGCGCCACGATGAATCCAATAATCGTGGCGAAGAAGATGCCGATCACCGAGACCAGCAGCGTGTTGAGCAGCCCGACCAGAAACACGCGGGTGTAGGTATCGGAACCCGTGTACGGGATCAGGCTCTGGCTGACGTCGAAGCCTGCGGTATTGGCCAGGAAACCAAAGCCCGCGGTAATCCGCTGCGCCTGCAAATTGGCGCGGGCGTTGGCGACGATCTCGTAGCAGACCCAGGCGAGCGCCGCGACGAACAGGAGCTGGAGCACGAAGCCGCTCCAGCCCGCCCGCCCGCCGAGCGCCCGCTGCAGCTTTGGAAGAAGCTGCGACGGTGGTTTCCGGGGTTCGATCGACATCGCCGCAGCCCCCGCGTGGGATCAGCGGATCGGCGGCGCGTACTGGATACCGCCCTTGTTCCAGAGGTTGTTGAGCCCGCGGGCGATTTGCAGCTTCGAGCCGGAGCCGACGTTGCGCTCAAAGGACTCGCCGTAATTGCCGGTCGCCTTCACGATCCGCGACAGCCAGTCCTTGGTGAGGCCGAGCTGTTCGCCGAGATTGCCGTCGGTGCCGAACGCGCGCTTGAGCTCGGGCTTGTCCGACTTGGCCATCTCGTCGACGTTCTTCTGGGTGATGCCGAGTTCTTCGGCGCCGACCATCGCAAAGAGCGTCCATTTCACGATGTCGAACCACTGGTCGTCACCATGGCGGACCATCGGCCCGAGCGGTTCCTTCGAGATCACCTCGGGCAACACGACGTGATCGGCGGGGTTCGCGAGCTTCAGGCGCTCGGCATAGAGCTGCGAGACGTCAGAGGTGAAGACGTCGCAGCGGCCGGATTCATAGGCCTTGACGGTTTCGTCGGCGGTGCCGAACGCGATCACCTCGTACTTCATGTTGTTACCCTTGAAGTAGTCGGCAAGGTTCTGCTCGGTCGTGGTGCCGGTCTGCACGCAGACCGATGCGCTGTTCAGTTCAAGAGCCGAATTCACCTTCAGCGACTTCTTCACCAGAAAGCCCTGGCCGTCGTAATAGGTGACGCCGGTGAAGTTGGCGCCGAGCGAGGTGTCACGCGACAGCGTCCAGGTGGTGTTGCGCGACAGCACGTCGATCTCGCCCGACTGCAGCGCGGTGAAGCGGTCCTTGGCTGACAACGGCACGAACTTGATCTTGGTCGCATCGTTGAAAATTGCCGCTGCGATCGCCCGGCAGATGTCGACGTCGAGGCCGGTCCAGTTGCCCTTGTCGTCAGGGGTCGAGAAGCCCGGCAGGCCCTGGCTGACGCCGCAGGACAGCATGCCGCGGTCCTTGACGGTCTTGAGGGTTTGCGCCGAAGCTGCCTGGGCCGAGAGACCGGCGGCAAGGGCCAGGGTAACAACCAGAGATACGCGTTTCATGGGTTAGGCCTTTCAAGAGGTCGTCCAGAGATCGTTTTTTAGGCAACGCCTGAAATCGTTGGGCCAACCTGCTGATCCCCTGCTGAAAAAGCGGCACACCGACCTGCAGCTTGATGTGCAGTTCGGTCAGGCAGCGGGATCGGATATCGCGGCAGGCCCCTCAACTTGCGGCGACTGATAGTTGTCACCCATCACAGAACGACTAGCGTGCCGGGTCAAGGGGTTGACGGCCGACTTCTGTATCTTGTTATTAATTGAGCCGGCCAAGGGCCCGCCGACTGGGGGTCTTTCCACGATCAGGATGCGGCTGCGGCATAACGTCTTGGGCCGCGGCTAACGCACGAGGCCTTCGAACGGCGGACCGTCCAGCCCGCGATCTGCCGAAACGAGGCTGGTCACCGGGACTGGATATCGGGGACCGCGAAGGGCCAGAGGAGCTTCGTCAACCCTGGCGTGTTCGACGGTTTTGACCGTATCGAAGACCTCAAGGCCGGTCCCGATCGCGGATTTGCTGCATTGCAGGGCGCCGCGCGAGACGTCAACCGCGGTCCATATGGCGATCGTGACCGCCGGTCACCGCGCACAACCCCGGGTTTTTGCGGACCACGGCCTGCCACCGTAACCACCCATTCACCATGACGGCGAAACCTGCCGTTCGATCCGCCCGGAAGTTCAATCCTCAAGGTCCCTTACACCTTTGACGCCTAGTCATGGCTTGAGGGGTTGACCGCCATTGCCGTGCAATTGGGACGTCCCGGCGTAAGAGTAAGTAAAGCGTATGAATATCGCACGTGTCGTCGTTCTGACCATCGCGTTGAGCGCGGGCGGCGTAGCCGCCTATCTCGCTCGCGGGACCGAAGAAAAATCGCGCCCTGCCGAACAACCGGTGGCGCAACTGCCGACGGCGGAGGTCCTGGTCGCCAAATCCGAGATCGCGCTCGGCCAGGTGGTCAAGCCGGAGGATCTGCAATGGCAGGTATGGCCGGCGACGACCGCCAGCGGCAGTCTGA
>DATCXE010000680.1:0-3428 GCA_036565985.1 Bradyrhizobium sp. | reverse complement strand
CTGGTCAAGCCCGCAAAAAAGCTCGCGCCCGGCGACATCGTTCGCTTCGGCAATGAGGGCAAGGTCTGCCTGCTCGGCCATCTCGACGCCGAAGTCGAAGCCAAGGGCGAAGAGGGCGAGGTCACGCTGTCGTTCTCGTTTCACGGGCCTGTGCTCGACCAGGCCATTGACGATCTCGGCACGCCGCCGCTGCCGCCCTACATCGCGTCAAAGCGCGCGCCGGACGACCAGGACGCCGCCGACTACCAGACCATGTTCGCGGCCAATGAGGGCGCCGTGGCCGCGCCGACCGCGGGCCTGCATTTCACGCCGCAGCTGGAGGCGGCGCTGCGCGGCCGCGGCATCGACCTGCACAGGTTGACGCTGCATGTCGGGGCAGGGACGTTTCTGCCGGTCAAGGTCGACGAGACATCCGGGCACAAGATGCATGCCGAGTGGGGCTGCATCTCCTCTGTCACCGCCGATGCCTTGAACGCAGCGCGCGCCAGGGGTGGCCGCGTCGTCGCGGTCGGCACCACCTCGTTGCGGCTGCTCGAGAGCGCCACCACGGAGGACGGCACCATCCATCCGTTCAATGCCGAGACCTCGATCTTCATCACGCCCGGCTATCGCTTCCGCGCGGTCGATATCCTTATGACCAACTTTCATCTGCCGCGCTCGACGCTGTTCATGCTGGTGTCGGCCTTCTCGGGTCTCGACACCATGAAGCAGGCTTATGCGCACGCGATCAGGGAGGGGTACCGGTTCTATTCGTATGGTGATGCGTGTCTGCTGTTTCGTGCGCGGGAATGAACTGCTGTAGGGTGGGCAAAGCGAAGCGTGCCCACCTTGATTGATGCGGATAGATGGTGGGCACGGCGCAAGAGCGCCTTTGCCGACCCTACAAGTTACTAAAGATACGCCGAGAGATATCGTACTGTCTTCGCGCCGTCGTTGATGGTCGCTCGGCCAATCTCCTCATAGCCTAGTGCTTCGTGGAATTTGTCTGATACGGGGTTCGGAGGCTGGACGTTCACTTCGCAGACGACCCGGGAGTGACCGAGACGAATGGCGCGCTTGAACAGGTCCTCGTAGAGCATTCGGGCCAGGCCGTGTCGCCGCCATCGCTCCGCAACCACCACGCGGTCAATGTACAGGAACCGGCCCAGCCTGCCACGAAACCAAAGAAAATGACCGCCGTCGTAGTCGTCAGTGTCTTCAAATGCGAGCAACAGCGCGGCAGCAGGCGGGATGAACAGCGCAAGACGCGCAGATCTGATCAGCTGATCGAACCGCTCTGAAGTGAGCAGGGAGGTCTCTTGGGCGCTCGCGTTGTTCAAACGGAGCAACGCTTCGCTTTTCGGACCGTCATGCAGATCGCAGATATCGAATCGTTCGGACATCGAAATCTCTCACGCCTGGATGGTGGGCGGGCACGGCGCTGGCGCCTCTGCCCGCCCTCCGTTTTTCAAGCCATCACCCGCTGCGGCAGCAATTCCGCGATCTGGATCGCATTGAGCGCGGCGCCCTTCAGGAGCTGGTCCGCCGACACGAACATCGAGATCGAACGGCCGCTGGGATCGCTGAGGTCCTTGCGGATACGGCCGACGAGAACATCGTCCTGGCCTGACGCATCGATCGGCATCGGGAAGTAGTTCTTCGCGCGGTCGTCGACGATCCTGACGCCGGGCGCCTTGGACAGGATGGCGCGTACCTCGTCCTCGGTGATCGGCCTTTCGCATTCGAACGTGATCGCCTCGCAATGGGCGCGCAGCACCGGCACGCGCACGCAGGTGACGCCGATGGCGATCTGCTCGTCCTCGAAGATCTTCCGCGTCTCCTTGATGACCTTGGTCTCTTCGTCGTTGTAGCCCGTCTCGGGATCGATCGCCGTGTTGTGACTGAAGACGTTGAAAGCGTAGGGCAGCGGGATCACCTTGGGCGTGAACGGCCGGCCATCGAGATAGGCGCGGGTCGATTCCACCAGTTCGTCCATGGCGGCTGCGCCGGCACCGCTTGCCGCCTGGTAGGTCGAGACGATCATACGCTTGATGCGGTTCTGCCGGTGGATCGGCCACAGCGGCACCAGCGCGGTGATCGCCGAGCAGTTCGGATTGGCAATGATGCCCTTGTGGTCGCGGATGCGGCCCCCGTTGATCTCCGGGATCACCAGCGGCACGTTCGGGTCCATCCGGAACGCCGAGGAATTGTCGACGACGACGGCGCCGGCCTTTACCGCCGCCGGCGCGAACTTGCGGGAGATGCCGCCACCGGCCGAAAACAGCGCGATATCGACGCCTTCGAACGACCGCTCGGTGAGCTCCTCGATCGCGATCTTTTCACCGCGGAAATCGATGGTCCTGCCGGCGGAGCGGGCGCTGGCCAGCGCCTTGAGCTTGCGGACGGGAAAGTTGCGCTTGTCCATGGTGGCGATGAATTCGGCACCGACGGCGCCGGTCACGCCGACGATGGCAACAACGGGTTGGGAGCTCACGGGTCTGTCCTCTTGGTTGGGTATGAATGCTGAAGGCAATAAAAAAAAGCCCCGGTCCTTTTCAGGCGGGGCTTCGGTTCGGATGTTGCGATCGTTCGACTACGCGCGCGCGGCTCCCGAGCCCCCGGAGGGTGCTTTGGTTTTCGCGGTGGTTTTGGTCGAGATCGTCATGGCGCGGACTTATGCGGCAGGTTGGCGCTGCCGTCAACGGGTTTTGGACGGAAAATCGGCCCAAACCGGGTTGAACGAGGGGGCTTTGTCACGCCATAAGCTCACCCATGAGCCTTCCCAATCATTTCGAACTGCTGGCCGCCGACGGCGCCGCCCGCACCGGCCGCCTGACAACGCCGCATGGCGTGGTGCGGACGCCGGCCTTCATGCCGGTCGGGACGGCCGGGGCGATGAAGGGCATGCACTGGCGCGAGGTGCGCGATGCCGGCGCCGATATCGTGCTCGGCAATACCTATCACCTGATGTTGCGGCCGGGCGCGGAGCGGATCGCCGACCTCGGCGGCTTGCAGCGTTTCACCGGCTGGAACGGACCGATGCTGACGGACTCCGGCGGCTTCCAGGTGATGTCGCTGTCGGACCTGCGCAAGGTGAGCGAGAAGGCCGTGACCTTCCGCTCGCATATCGACGGCGCCAAGGTCGAGTTGTCGCCGGAGCGTTCGATCGAGGTGCAGCGGCTGCTGGGGGCTGATATCGCGATGCAGATGGATGAGTGCGTTCGGCTGCCGGCTGAGCGCTCCGACATCGAACGTGCGATGCGGTTGTCGCTGCGCTGGGCGGAGCGCAGCAAGCGCGCGTTCGAGAGCGCGCCTGAAGGCTACATGCTGTTCGGCATCGTGCAGGGCGGCGACATTCCCGAGATGCGTCACATCAGCTCGCGTGAACTGGTCGAGATCGGCTTCCACGGCTACGCGATCGGCGGGCTTGCGGTCGGCGAGCCGCAGGC
>DATCXE010000673.1:0-12123 GCA_036565985.1 Bradyrhizobium sp. | reverse complement strand
CGGCCGCTGCCGCCGCCGGTCATGGTCTCGGCCCCTCCAGCTACCGTCGAGCCCTATGGTCAGGCCACGCCGCAGCCGCAACGGCCGCCTTACGCGGCCAATGCCGAAGACCCGCGCCGTCCAACGCCGCCAGCCGAGATTCCACTCTCGCGCCCGCTCGATCTGCGCGCCGAAGCCGCGGAGCCTTCAGTGCGTGATCGCACGACGGCCGCTGCCGAAGAGGTGCTGTCGACGGCGAAGTCGCTCTTCCACGCCGTGCTGCCGAAATAAAATTCTTGCTGGAATCTATCCGCCGGTCCGCGCGAGGCCGCTTCGTGCGGCTTCGTCCCTGGGGCGAAGCGCGAGCGCGCGGCTGTAGGAAGCGGACGCATTGGCCTTGTCGCCGAGCCGCTCATAGGTGACGCCGCGGGCCGACCACGCCGGTGCGTTGTTGGGGTCAGCCTGGACCGCCTCGTCGAGGTCGGCAGCGGCTTCCTTCGTCCTGTCGAGCGCAAGGTAACTGTTCGCACGCGCCAGCAGCGGCTCTATCTGTTGCGGCTTGAGGCCGTTGGCGGCGCTGAAATCCTCGATTGCCTGCTGGTGTTTCCTTTCGCCCTGATAGATCAGGCCGCGGCCATACAAGGCCTGCACGTTGTAAGGATCGAGCGCGAGCGCGCGTTCGAACTCCGCCAGCGCCTCAGCGGTGTTTCCGGATTTGGCGAGGGCCTGGCCGCGCGTGGCGTAACCCTGCGCGTCGCTGACGCCTTGTCCGCTGATGGAGCCGGTCGGCTTCTGCTCGGTCGGCGGTGGCTTGTCATTGCTGGGTCCCCATGACCCCAAATCGAACGAGCAGCCGGCAAGGGGAAAGGCGATCGCGAGCAGCGTAACGGGGACGGCAAAGCGCCACGCGCGGGAGGAGACAGTGCAAACCGTAGTGGCCATCTGGCGAGTACCCGCGCGTCCGATGCCGCCATAGGTAGCTTGCTCGGTAAAAAAATGCATCGGTCAAAATAGCCGCAACGAGGAGACGCGGCCGATGCGGGTGACCGAACAAGCGTCTCGAAACGCGCGGATCAGCCGCGTTGGCCCAGTCACCGATGCCGAAAACAAAAAACGCGGGCTGAAGGCCCGCGTTTTCAAATCGATCTCTCGAAGCGCTCAGCGCGGTCCGCGCGGACCTGCGCCCGGGCCACCACGACCGCCAGCGCCGCCACGGTCGCCACCGGGACCGGCGCCGAACACCGGCTTCGGCTTCATCGGCAGCAGGCCTTCGCGCTGCAGCTTCTTGCGGGCCAGCTTGCGCGCGCGGCGCACGGCTTCGGCCTTTTCACGGGCCTTCTTCTCGGAGGGCTTTTCGTAATGGCCGCGGAGCTTCATCTCGCGGAAGATTCCCTCGCGCTGCATCTTCTTCTTGAGCGCCTTGAGGGCTTGATCGACGTTGTTATCGCGGACGAGAACCTGCACGCGGCATCCTCTTTCAATTGATCGGATAGGAATTCTGGTAAAGCGAAGGGCCGGCAAATGGCCTGGCTCTTAACCCTGAGCGCGGGCATGTAGCAGACAAAGCCGCGGATGTCCACCGGAGAAGGTAGCTTTTGCTCCGGGAAAGCCAATGAAACTCGCCTAAAATGACGTGATTCGGGCCTCATGGTCCGAATGCGCGAGCTAACGAGCCTATCACGGGATCGCCCTGGCGTTCCCGTGCGTTCCAGCGACCTAAAACCGACAGGGAGGCGAGAGATGAATACCAAGAAATATGCCGCCGAGGCGATCGGCACGTTCTGGCTTACTTTTGCCGGATGCGGCAGCGCGGTCATCGCGGCCGGGTTTCCGCAGGTCGGCATCGGGCTCGTGGGTGTTTCGCTGGCCTTTGGCCTGAGTGTCGTGACCATGGCCTATGCGATCGGCCATATCTCCGGCTGTCACCTCAATCCGGCGGTCACCGTCGGGCTTGCCGCGGGCGGGCGTTTTCCGTCCGGTCAGATCCTGCCCTACATCATTGCGCAGGTGATCGGCGCGATCGTGGCGGCGGCGGTACTCTACGTGATCGCGAGCGGCGCGCCGGGGTTCGACGTCGCCAAGGGCTTTGCGTCCAACGGCTATGGCGAGCATTCGCCCGGCCAGTACAACATGGTGGTCTGCTTCATCACCGAGGTGGTGATGACCATGATGTTCCTGTTCATCATCATGGGCTCCACCCACGGCAGGGCGCCGGCCGGCTTCGCACCGCTGGCGATCGGCCTCGCGCTGGTGATGATCCATCTTGTCAGCATCCCCGTCACCAACACCTCGGTGAATCCGGCGCGCAGCACCGGGCCGGCGCTGTTCGTCGGCGGCTGGGCGCTGGCGCAACTCTGGCTGTTCTGGGTGGCGCCCCTGATCGGCGGCGCGATCGGCGGCGTGCTCTATCGCTGGCTCAGCGAGGAGCCGGCCGGCATCGTGGAAGGCGTAAGGCGGGCCTGATCGTCGGTGGTGGGATCGCACGCGTCGCGATCCCACTTCGATGCTTGCGGCACCGACAGCGGCAGGCGGTTATTTCTTGCCTGCCGGCGTCACTTCGGTGACGTGGCCCATCTTGCGGCCGGGGCGCGGTGGGCCCTTGCCGTAAAGATGCACGGTGGCGCCCGGAACGGTGAGCCATTGCTCGTAGCTCAGGATATCGTCGCCGATCAGGTTGGTCATGGTGACCTGCCCGTGACGGATCGGCTTGCCGAGCGGCCAGCCTGCAATGGCCCTGATGTGCTGCTCGAACTGTGAGATCGAGGCGCCATCCAGGGTCCAGTGTCCGGAATTATGCACCCGCGGCGCGATCTCGTTGACCAGCACCTTCGGTCCGCCATTTCCGGCCACCACGAACATCTCGACCGCGAGCACGCCGACATAGTCCAGCGCGGTTGCGATCTTCTCGGCGACCGCGCGCGCTTCCGCCGCTACCGCATCTGATATCGCGGCCGGCGCGCGCGAGATCTTCAGGATGTGATCGCGATGTTCGTTTTCAGTAACGTCGTAACATTCGACCTCGCCGTCCGCCGAGCGCGCGGCGATCACGGAGACCTCGCGCTCGAACGGAATGAACGCTTCCAGGATCGCGGACTTGGTGCCGAGGTCTTCCCAGATCTGGTCGAGATCGTCGCCTTCGCGGATGATCGCCTGGCCCTTGCCGTCGTAGCCGAAGCGTCGGGTCTTGATCACGGCGGGAAGGCCGATGCGCGCTATGGCCGCGCGCAGCGCTTCCACCGACGGCACGTCGGCGTAGTCGGCGGTGCCGATGCCGAGCCGCTTGATGAAATCCTTCTCGACCAGCCGGTCCTGGGTGGTTTCGAGAATCTTCTGCGCCGGCAGCACGGGACGCCGCGCGGCCAGCACCATGGCGGTGGCGGCCGGAACGTTCTCGAATTCATAGGTGATGACATCGACGTCGTTGGCGAACAGCTCCAGCGCCTCGACGTCGGCATATTCGGCGCAGGTCGCGTTCAGCACCACGTCGAAGGCGGGCGAGTCCGGATCCGGCGAGAACACCTGGCACCTGAGGCCAAGCCGCGCCGCCGCCATGGCCAGCATCCGGCCCAACTGTCCGCCGCCGAGAATTCCGATGGTGTCGCCCGGCTTCAGCTTCACCTTGCCTGAAGCGGTCACGCCGATCCCTCCGGGCGTTCTTTGACCGCGTCGGTCTGTTGCTTGCGCCAGACGGCCAGCCTTTTCGCCAGCGCCGCATCGTTCAGCGCCAGCACGCTTGCCGCCAGCAGCGCGGCATTGATCGCGCCGGCCTTTCCGATCGCGAGCGTGCCGACCGGAACGCCGGCCGGCATCTGCACGATCGAGTAAAGCGAATCGATGCCCGACAGCGCCTTGGATTCGACGGGAACACCGAACACCGGGAGTTCCGTCAGCGCCGCCGCCATGCCCGGCAGATGCGCAGCCCCACCGGCGCCGGCGATGATGACCTTGTGGCCTGCAGCCTTGGCCCCCTTGGCGAAGGCGAACAGCCGGTCCGGGGTCCGGTGGGCGGAGACGATGCGTTTTTCGCTATCGATCCCGAGCGCGGTCAGCGTCTCGGCGGCGTGGCGCATGGTCTCCCAGTCCGACTGGCTGCCCATGATGATGGCGACGGGTGCGGTCATCTTGTCAATTCTGTTCGGGAATCCAGAAACATAGGCCGATTATAGGATCGGCCGGGGGCTCATCCAAGGCGTGGCAAGGGATCAGGAATGGACTATCCTGTCTTGGTGAATCCCGGCAAGCCTTCATAAGCAAGCCTGCACAGGGAAGGTCATGAAGAAAAAAACCAGGGCAACCGCCGCCGGGGCCGCAAAACGCCCCAAAAGCGGGGCTTCCGGGCGAAAAGCTGCGCCACGCCGGAACTCAGCGCCGGAACCCGGTCGCCCGGCGGTATCCAGTGACGCCAAGGCGACGATTCGTCGCCTCAAGGCGCAATTGGCCAGGACTCAGGCCCGGATCGAGGAGCTGCAGGCTTCGGCTGACACCGATTTTTTGCTCGATATTCCGAACCGGCGCGGCTTCGAGCGCGAGCTGCAGCGCGCGATCGCCTACATCAAGCGCTACCGCGCCGGCGGAGCCCTGATCGTGCTGGACGTCGATCGCCTGAAGCCGATCAACGATACCTTCGGGCACGCCGCGGGCGATCAGGTGCTCAAGGCCATCGTCTCGACCTTGTCAGGCCAGGTGCGCTCATCCGATGTGATCGGCCGGCTCGGTGGCGACGAGTTCGCGCTGCTGTTGTGGAATCTCAGCGAGACCGACGCCAAGGCCAAGGCGGCCGCACTCGAGGAGGTGATCGATCGCCTCACCTTTGTTTTCGACGGCCGCACCATCAACGCCGGCGCATCCGCCGGCGTTGCGATCCTCGACATCCACTCGGAAGCCGGCCGCGCGCTGGAAGCGGCCGATAGCGCCATGTATCTGCGCAAGGCGCTAAGGCGGCACGAGCTTTCGTAAACCTAGCTAGAGCGCGCTGAGATCGTCCGGCACGTTGCCGAACTTTCGCAGCAATTGCGCGTCGCCGAACTCGCCGATCATGGGATCGCCGCTGCGGCTGAAGGCGATGGCGCCGATGCTGCCGGCCATTCGCGACATCATTTCGGCGCGCCGCATCGCGGTGTTCGGGCTCTGGCATTCCTCCGCTGCGCCCGCCACTGGCGCGCCGCTATCGTCCTGCAGGAAGGGCATTGCAACGTAGTAGGTGACGTCGGCCATGGTATCGCTCCGGTGTGATCGCTCCAGTTCAGGCCGCATTGCTGTTTGGGAGTTTGCCCGGCACACAGCCGGCTGATACCGCGGCCTGCAATTCCTCCAGCTCGATTTCCAGATATTCATTCGCCATGATCAGCGCCTTGATGGTCGAGCGCAGATTGCCGTCGCACATCGCGATGGCCTGGTCGCAGGCCCGCTCGTAGTGGCTGTTGTCGGACAGGGACGGCGGGGCGGACATGACGGAACTCCCTTGCTGGCGGCAGGCCGGCATGTTCTCTTTTTGTTCTATTGGAGTCAAGCCGTGTTTTCGAGCGAACGCGCGTTTTCCAATCTCGCGCGGCCGGCCCAGCATCGCCATCAGTTGCTCGCGTCTTCCGCTCCCGAGCACCTGCGCTTCACTTACAGCAAGTTCCGGATGCATCGCGACCAATTCGACCAGCTGCTGATCATGATCGCAGCGATGTCAGGGCCTTGTGGATGTCGGGGAAAAGCATCTGCCGGAAGGCGGGCGGCTTTCGAGAAAGTCTGCTTGCCGAACCGGCTCGCCGAACGCTGGATTGGGCTGTTGCCGCGAAAAAATGCCGCTGCGTAACGATCAGGCGATGATGTCGGGCGTGATCTGGTCTTCGATGAACGCGATGCGGTCGCGCAGCTGCAGCTTGCGTTTTTTCAGCCGCTGCAGCCGCAGCAGATCCGGCGCCGGCGACTGGTGCAGCGCGTCGATCGCTGCATCGAGATCGCGATGCTCCTGTTGCAGGCGGGCGAGCTCGTTTTCGAGCTCGCGCTCATCTTCGTTGGTCATGGTGTACGTTGACTAAAGAGCACGATGAGGTTGAGAGCGATTCTCGCAAACTGTCGAGAATATCGTCCCTGCGAGGCCGGTCCGCAAGCCGACCTGGTTCCATGGTCACGATTGGTTACAGATAAATCTGAAAATTTTGAGAGGCCCGATTCTGGATTGCCATCGACAGACGAGGCCGCTGGTGTACACTCTCTTGTCCAGATCGAATCTGAGGTTTTAACCACCGAGGAGGTTTCGTATGGCACTAGAGGCGCATCTTGTTGAACTTGAACGCAAACACAAGAGCCTTGAGAATGAATTGCACGAAGCGCTCGTGCACCTTTCCACAGATGACCTCCACATTGTCGAGCTGAAGCGCCGCAAGTTGATGGTCAAGGATGAGATCCAGCGGTTGAAACAGGCCGCCAGCGAAACTCTCCACTAATCAGTATCAGCACAGTACCGAAGACGTCATGCAGCCGGGATGGGCGCAGTGCGCTCATCCTCAGGTTGCGGGCTGATGCGACGTCTGGTTACGGCTCGGCCAATCTGCCGACATGATCGGCGATCGCAAGCGACGACGTCAGTCCGGGCGACTCGATACCGAACAGATTGATCAGCCCGGCGACGCCGTGGTCGCGCGGGCCCTGGATCAGGAAATCCTGGGTGGCGACCGCCGGCGGCACGATTTTCGGCCGGATTCCGGAATAGCTCGGCATCAGCGCGCCGTCCGGCAACGTCGGCCAGTAGCGCCTGATCGCGGGATAGAAGCGTTCCGCGCGCGCCGGATCCACCGCATAGTCAATGCTCTCGACCCATTCCACGTCGGGGCCGAACCGCGCCTGTCCCGCCATGTCGAGTGTCAGGTGCACCCCGAGCCCGCCGGGCTCCGGCACCGGATAGATCAGGCGCGAAAACGGCGACCGCGCATTGCAGCTGAAATAATTGCCCTTGGCCAGATAGGCCGAAGGAATCTGCCCGACCGGCATGCCATCGATGCTGCGCGCTACTGCGGGTGCGCCCAGTCCCGCCGCATTCACCAGCAGGTTGCACGCCAGCGTCATCGGCGCCTCGCCGCCGGCTTCGATTTCGATGTGGTTGGCGTCGGCCCGAGCGTGGAGCAGTGGCGTGTGAAACGCGAAAGCCGCCCCGGCGTCTTCAGCATCGCCCCGCAGCGCCAGCATGTAGGCGTGGCTGTCGATGATGCCGGTGGACGGAGACAACAGCGCCGCATCGCAGTTCAGCGCCGGCTCCAGCGCGCGGGCGGCTTCGCCCGGCAGCAATTGCAGATCGTCGACGCCGTTGGCTTCGGCATGCGCGCGGATCGATTGCAGTTTTTCGGTTTCCTGCGGTGTCGTCGCGACGATCAGCTTGCCGCAGTTGCGATGCGGGATGCCGTGGTCGCGGCAATATCGGTACAACGCATGCTTGCCGCTGACGCACATCTGCGCCATCAGGCTGTTGGCGCGGTAGTAGATGCCGGCATGGATCACCTCGCTGTTGCGCGAGGAGGTCACGGTGCCGATGCCCTCGGCGGCCTCCAGCACGATCACTTCGCGGCCTGCCTGCGCCAGCCGCCGCGCAATCGCGAGGCCGACGACCCCCGCTCCGATAACGACGCACTCAACCTTATCCATGGCAGTTTCGGGTCCGGGAATCCGGCACGGAAATCGGCGGTTGCCGTGCCCCTTCATGATCGTTTCGTTTACCGAAGCGCCCCAACAACCCGTTGGTTTGCCTCGAAATACACTTCGAATGCGGTCCCGTTAGTGAAGCATTAATCATGTCAGGGCAATTGCCGTAATTCAGGTCGCATTTTGTAGTTGCGAGGGTAGACGTTTACCCGATCCAAACCCGTCAAGCCAGACACTCCGGCCGCAAATCCTCGGGTGGGTAATGGCTGACGCGAACAGGCAGGCAGGCGGGAGGAATTCGATTCCGGCGCTGGCGTTCGCATGCCTGGCCGCCATTGCCGCGCCATGCGGATCGGCGTGGGCCGCACCGCCGTCCGGCGGCTTTGCGCCGGCAAGCTATATCGAGGCGCTCGACTCCAGCCGGCTCTGGGAACTGCTGCTCGGCGGCATCGCCATCGTTTCCTTCCTGACGGCGCTGGGGCTCTGGATCTTGTCGGCGCTCCGCGGCGCCAGGCACGCCAGATTGCGGCGCAATGCGTTTATCAGCTCCGCCCTGAACAATCTCAATCAGGGTGTGATGATCACCAACGCGCAGAACCGCATCGTGTTCTGCAACGATCGCTTCATCGAAATGTATGGGCTCACCCGCGCCGATATTTCCAGCGGCATGACCGGCGCCGAGCTGGTCGAATTGCGACGCGCGCGAGGCCTGATGACGCTTTCCACCAAGGAATTCAGCGCGCTTGCCCGCCGTCCGGAAGGCGTCGTCATCGAGTTGCCGGATGGGCGATCGGTGCTTACGAAGATGTTTCGCCTGCCCAACGGCGGGACGATCGGAACCCACGAGGATTGCACCGAGCAACGCAGGCTGTCGCGGAAGCTGGCATCGACAACGCAGTTCCTGGAATCCGTGCTCGACAACGTTCCGGTCTGCGTCGCCGCCAAGGGCATCGAGGACGGCCGTTATATCTTCGTCAACCGCGCGTTCGAGCGCTTCTCCCGCTTCTCCCGTGACCGCATCGTCGGCAAGCGCGCCGACGAGATCTTCCGGCCGGAAACCGCCAGGAGCATCGAGATTGCGGACGAGGCGGCCCTGAAGGCGCCGGAAGGCCATAACCGCAGCGAATATTTCGTCGAACGGGGGGACGAAAAGCGCGTGATCTCCTCCAACCGCGTCGTCGCCCGCAACGAGAGCAACGAGCCGGAGTTCCTGATCAACCTGTTCGACGACGTCACCGACCGACGGTCGCTGTCGCGCGAACTGGAAAGCACCAAGAAGTTCCTCGAACTCGTGGTCGACAACATCCCGGTTTCGCTGATCGTCGAGCGGGTCAGCGACGGACGTTATTTGCTCGCCAATCGCAGCGCCGAGACCATCCTCAATCGCCGCCGCGAGGACGCCACCGGTCTGACCGCCTCCGACATCTTCAATCCGCGCGAAGCCAAGCTGATCATCGCGCGCGACGAGGCCGCGATCAAGAAGCGCGGCCTGCTCACCGAAGAGCACCCGATCTCCACCAAGGACGGGCTGCGGCTGTTCCTGACCCGCCGCATGACCGTTCTCGACGAGGCCGGCGAGCCGCAATACCTGATCAAGACCCATGAGGACGTCACCGATCGTCGTCAGACCGAATCGCGGATGGCGCACATGGCCTATCATGACGGCCTGACCGATCTGCCGAACCGCGCCTCCTTCCTGCAGGCGCTGGCCCAGATGATCGAGGCCTGCGCCGGCACCGACGAGGAATTCGCGGTCCTCTGCGTCGACCTCGACGGGCTGAAGGAAATCAACGACGTGTTCGGTCACGCGACGGGCGACAAGCTTCTGATCGAGGTGGCCGGCCGCATCCAGGTATCTGCCCGCGGCGGTGTGGTGGCCCGGCTCTCCGGCGACGAGTTCGGCCTGATCATCGACGGCAAGCAGCCGGAGGCCGGCAAGGCGCTGGCCGAACAACTCGCGCAAACCATGTCGGAAGAATTTTTGATCGATGGCAAGTCGGTGCGCACCGGCATCACCACCGGCATCTCGGTGTTTCCGCATCACGGCGCGGATGCGGCTTCGCTGCTCGCCAATTCCGGCGCGGCGCTGTTCCGCGCCAAGCAGAAGTCGCGCGGCTCGATCGGCATTTTCGCGCCCGAGATGGACCAGCAGATCCGCGACCGTCGCGTCCTGCACCAGGATCTCTCGATGGCGATCAGGAACGGCGAATTGTCGTTGTACTATCAGCCGCAGGCCGCGGCGGGCTCGACGGTCGCCGCGAGCAAGATCATCGGCTTCGAGGCGCTGGCGCGCTGGATGCATCCTGTGCGCGGCTTCGTGTCGCCGGGCGAGTTCATCCCGCTGGCGGAGGAAAGCGGCCTGATCGTCGAAATGGGCGTCTGGATCCTGCGCGAAGCCTGCCGCGAGGCCGCCTCGTGGCCGGTGCCGCTGCAGGTCGCCGTCAACCTGTCGCCGGCGCAGTTCATGCACGGCGACGTCGTCAGCCTGGTGCATTCGATCCTGCTCGAAACCGGCCTGGCGCCCGACCGGCTCGAGCTGGAAATCACCGAGGGGGTGCTGATCGAGGATTTCGATCGCGGCCTTGCGCTGCTGCGGCGGCTGAAGGCGCTCGGCGTGCGCATCTCGATGGACGATTTCGGTTCCGGCTATTCCTCGCTGAGCTATCTGCAGGCGTTCCCGTTCGACAAGATCAAGATCGATCGGGCCTTTGTCATGAATCTCGGCCGCAACCCGCAATCGGCGGCGATCGTGCGCGCCGTGATCGACCTCGGCCACGGCCTCGAAATGTCGATCGTCGCCGAGGGCGTCGAAACCCAGGAGCAGCTCAGCTTCCTGTCCGAAGAGGGATGCGACGCGGTGCAGGGCTATTTCCTCGGCAAGCCCTTGCCGATCGGCCAGTACGCCGCACTGGTCGGCCGCGCTGTCAACGAACTGGAAACCGCGCGCCAACGCGCGCGCGCCTGATTTTGCGTGACCTCGTGGGCCTCTCGGTTTGAACTCGATGAGGCCTTGGCTTGCGTTACGTTGCTGCCCCGGGTATTTTGACGGCCTGCCTGATCGAGAAAGGAGGGCTGCGTGGTGACGATCTTTTTCCTGCACTATCGCCAGCGTGGCCCCGTCAACGCCCTGCAAATGCGTTTGCAGGGCTGACCGGAGACTTTCTCACCAAATCTCTTCCTGGTCTGTCCCCGCGGCAATACGGCGTCGAACGGCTGTTCGTCCACGCCGGTATTTTCCGTAACTCGCCGCGCTCTCTCACGCACATCCGATGATGGCTGCATGCCCCGGACGTCGTGTTGGCCGGCAAGACCAGGGAACGGTCATGACTCTCATCACCATTCGCAATCTCGGCGTGACGCTCAACGCTCCGCTGTTTTCCCGACTGAACCTCGTCGTCAACGCCGGTGACCGTATCGGGCTCGTCGCCGCCAACGGACGCGGCAAATCCACGTTGTTGCGCTGCATTGCGGGTCAGATGGAGCCAGGCGAAGGCGAGATCACCAGGTCGCGAGGACTGACCATCGGCTATGTCGAGCAGGACGTGCCAATGGTGCTGATGGATACGCCGTTCGATACGGCGGTGCTCGAGGCGTTGTCGGTCGAACGGCGGGCAAGCGAAAGCTGGAGAGTCGAAATCGTCCTCGAATCGCTGGAGGTGCCTGAGGCGCTGCGGCAGAGGCCGCTGAAGCAACTGAGCGGCGGCTGGCAGCGGGTTGCCATGCTTGCGCGCATCGTGGTGGCCGAGGCCGATGTGTTGTTGCTCGACGAGCCGACCAACCATCTGGACCTCGCCAGGATTTGTCAGCTTGAAGCCTGGCTGAACGCGTTGCCACGGGAAATGCCGGTCGTGATAGCAAGCCATGACCGCGCCTTTCTCGACGCCACCACCAACCGCACGGCATTTTTGCGGCCCGAGCGGTCGCCGATATTTTCGCTGCCCTATACGCAGGCGCGCGCCGCGCTCAGCGAGGTGGATGCCTCGGATGAACGGCGCTACCGACGTGACCTGAAGGCCGCCGGGCAGCTTCGTCAGCACGCTGCAAAGCTCAACAATATCGGCATCAATTCCGGCAGTGATCTTCTGTTGCAGAAGACGAAGCAACTGAAGCAGCGGGCCGAGAAGCTGGAAGATGCGGCAAGGCCCGCTCATCTGGAGCGTTCCGCAGGGACGATCAAGCTCGCCAACCGCGGAACGCATGCCAAGGTGCTGATTGCGCTGGATGATGCCGCCGTCGCTACCCCCGACGGCAGGTTGCTGTTCAAGACCGGCAAGCAGTTCATCGGCAGGGGGGACCGGATCGTGCTGCTGGGACCGAACGGGGCCGGCAAGACCCGGCTCGTGGCGATGCTGCGTCAGGCGATCGAAAGGCCGGAAGCCATGCAGGCCGGCATCAAGGTGACGCAGTCGCTTGCGCTCGGCTATTGCGAACAGAATCTTGCCGATCTTTCCGATGCCGAGACGCCGATGCACACGATCGTCAGTCGTTTCGAGTTCGGCGATCAGCGTTCGCGCGCAT
>DATCXE010000653.1:0-14264 GCA_036565985.1 Bradyrhizobium sp. | reverse complement strand
AAGCGGCGACACCCATCCGATCCACTATGATGTCGAATTTTGCCGCGCGCGCGGCATGCCCGACCTGCTCGCACATGGCTTCCAGACCCTCGTCCATACCGCGCCGGGTGCCGGGCTGTTTCCCTATATCGTCGAGGATTCCTTGGTCGGATTCCTCGAACAATCGAGCAAGTTCCTCAAACCGGTCTATGCCGGCGACACGATTTATCCCGCGCTCGAAGTGACGGAGCTCGTCCCCGGCCGCACCACCGGCGTGGTGACGCTACGTTCGACCGTGCACAACCAGCGCAAGGAACTGGTGCTGGAAGGACTGCAGAAGTTTCTGGTGCGGCGGCGACCTGCTTAGCCGCAAAAACCCTCGAAAATTAAGGCTTTTCGTCAATGTTGCAGGGCCTGAGGGTTGCCGCACGGGCCCCCCTGCCCTAACTAGTACAAATCATGAAATTCCTTGACGAGGCAAAGGTCTATATCCGCTCCGGCGACGGCGGAAACGGCTGCGTGGCGTTCCGGCGCGAGAAGTTCATCGAGTTCGGTGGACCTTCCGGCGGCAATGGCGGCCGCGGCGGCGACGTCATCGTCGAGGTGGTCGATGGGCTGAATACGCTGATCGACTATCGCTATCAGCAGCACTTCAAGGCGCAGAAGGGCACCAATGGCATGGGCAAGGACCGCCATGGCGCCAACGGCAAACCGATCGTGCTGAAGGTGCCGGTCGGCACGCAGATCTTCGACGAGGATCGCGAAACGCTGATCCACGACTTCACCGAGCTCGGGGAAAAATTCGTTCTCGCCGAAGGCGGCAATGGCGGCTTCGGCAACGCGCATTTCAAATCCTCCACCAACCGCGCGCCGCGCAACGCCAATCCCGGCCAGGAAGGCGAGGAGCGCTGGATCTGGCTGCGGCTGAAACTGATTGCGGATGCCGGCCTCGTCGGCCTGCCCAATGCGGGCAAGTCGACCTTCCTCTCCGTGGTCAGCGCGGCAAAACCGAAGATCGCGGACTATCCCTTCACGACGCTGCATCCGCAGCTCGGCGTGGTAAACGCGCAGGGCCGCGAATTCGTGCTCGCCGATATTCCCGGGCTTATCGAGGGCGCGCATGAAGGCGCCGGCCTCGGCGACCGGTTCCTTGGCCATGTCGAGCGCTGCCGCGTGCTGCTGCATCTCATCGATGCGACCTGTGAACATGCCGGCAATGCCTACAAGACGGTGCGCACCGAGCTCGAGGCTTATGAGGGACATCTCGCCGACAAGATCGAGATCGTGGCACTGAACAAGATCGACGCGGTCGCGCCGGATGAACTGAAGAAGCAGAAGGACCGCCTGAAACGCGCCGCGAAGAAGACGCCGCTGCTGCTCTCCGCCGCGACCGGCGAAGGCGTGCCGGAAGCGCTCAAGGCTCTGGTCGAGGTGATCGGCGAGGCCCCGGTTTCGCTCAAGGCGAAGGGCGGCCAGGACCCGTGGGCGCCGGTGACGCCGCCGCAGGGCTGACGCAAAGTTAAGCCTTCCCCCTGCTCGCCCCTTCCAAATCCGGGAGCTGGCGCGTATTGCTTCCGATCACCGCATCATTCGACCGCATCATGAAACGCCCCGCGCTCAAAAACTTCCGCCGCATCGTGGTCAAGGTCGGCTCCTCGCTCCTGATCGACTCCCATGCGGGCGAGGTGCGTTCGGCGTGGCTCTCGGCGCTTGCCGCCGATATCGCCAGGCTGCACGGCGAGCGCCGCGACGTCCTGGTCGTCTCGTCGGGATCGATCGCGCTCGGGCGCAGCCGGCTGAAATTGCCGCGCGGCCCGCTGAAGCTCGAGGAAAGCCAGGGCGCCGCTGCCGTGGGGCAGATCGCGCTGGCGCGGATCTGGTCGGAAGTGCTCGGCTCTCACGGCATCGGCGCCGGACAGATCCTGGTGACGCTGCAGGACACCGAGGAGCGCCGCCGCTATCTCAATGCGCGCTCGACCATCGCCAAGCTGCTGGAATGGCGCGCGGTGCCTGTCATCAACGAGAACGACACGGTCGCCACCAACGAAATCCGCTATGGCGACAATGATCGCCTCGCCGCCCGCGTCGCCACCATGGCGAGCGCCGACCTGCTGATCCTGCTGTCCGATATCGACGGCCTCTATGACGCGCCGCCCGGCGCCAATCCGAACGCAAAGCTGATTCCGATCGTCGAGTCCGTGACCTCCGAAATCGAGGCGATGGCGGGCGCCGCCGAATCCGAATTGTCGCGCGGCGGCATGTTCACCAAGATCGAGGCCGCGAAGATCGCGACCACGTCAGGCACGCACATGCTGATCGCGTCGGGCAAGATCGAGCACCCGCTGCAGGCGATTGCCGACGGCGGGCGCTGCACCTGGTTCCTGACGCCGGCCAACCCCGTCACGGCGCGCAAACGCTGGATCGCGGGTTCGCTGGAGCCGAAGGGCACGCTGACCATCGACGCCGGCGCGGTCGCCGCGTTGCGTGCGGGCAAGAGCCTGCTGCCGGCAGGCGTGATCCGGGTCGACGGCCAGTTCGCCCGCGGCGACGCCGTGGTGGTACGCGGCCCCGACATCCACGAGATCGGCCGCGGCCTCGTCGCCTACGACGCCGAGGACGCCGAGAAGATCAAGGGCCGCTCCTCGCCGGACGTGATGGTGATCCTGGGAATCTCGGGCCGGGCGGAAATGATCCATCGCGACGATCTCGTGATCGGCCCGGCCGGGACGGTCCCGGCCAAGTAGACTTCCGGCCGGTAGGCCATTGGCCGAGTTGCCGATCGGCGCCATCAGCCAACCGGTTCCAGCCCTCGCAGGCGCGGGATTTCCGTGCTAGGACATAACCTTAACTCAAGACCAGAGACCCGAGATGACCGCCCCCTTGAAGGCAATCGACGGCAACGCCGATCTGCCTGCTTTGATGACCGACCTCGCCGCTAGAGCGCGCATTGCTGCGCGCGTGCTGGCGCTGGCGCCGCCGGAGCAGAAGAACCGGGCGCTGGAGGCGATCGAGCGGGCGATTCGCGCCAATGCGGCAAAGATCCTCGCCGCCAATGCCGAGGACGTCGCGGAAGTGCGCGCGGGCGGCGCGACATCGGCGTTCATTGACCGCCTGACGCTGACGCAAGCCCGGATCGATTCCATGGCCGACGGCGTCGCCACCGTGCGCGGCATTGCCGATCCGGTCGGCGCCGTCACGGAGAGCTGGCAACGGCCGAACGGCATGACGATCGAGCGCGTGCGTGTGCCGCTTGGCGTGATCGGCGTGATCTTCGAGAGCCGACCCAATGTGGCGGCCGACGCCGGCGTGCTGTGCCTGAAATCCGGCAATGCCGTAATCCTGCGCGGCGGCTCCGACAGTTTCCGCTCCTGCCGCGCAATCCATGACTGCCTGGTGCAGGGGCTTCGCGAGGCGGGCCTTCCCGAAGCCGCGATCACGCTGGTGCCGACGCGCGACCGTGCCGCTGTTGGCCTGATGCTGTCGGGCCTGAGGGGCGGCATCGACGTGATCGTACCGCGAGGCGGCAAGAGCCTGGTCGCGCGGGTCGAGGCCGAAGCGCGGGTGCCGGTGTTTGCGCATCTCGAGGGCGTCAACCACGTCTATGTCGACCACACCGCCAATCTCGACATGGCGAAATCGATCGTGCTGAACGCCAAGATGCGCCGCACCGGCGTCTGCGGCGCTGCCGAGACGCTGCTGGTCGATCGCGCCGGCGCCGCGACCAACCTGAAGCCGCTGGTCGGCATGCTGATCGATGCCGGCTGCGAGGTGCGCGGCGACGAGGCCGTGCAGAAGATCGATCCGCGCGTAAAACCCGCCTCCGACGAGGACTGGGACACCGAGTATCTCGACGCGATCATCGCCGCGCGTGTCGTCGACGGCGTCGACGAGGCGATCGCGCATATCCACGATCACGGCTCGCACCACACCGACGCGATCGTGACGGAGGACGCCCAGGCCGCCGAGAAATTCCTCTCCGAGGTCGATTCCGCGATCGTGCTGCACAACGCCTCGACGCAGTTCGCCGACGGCGGCGAGTTCGGCTTCGGCGCCGAGATCGGGATTGCCACCGGCAAATTCCACGCCCGTGGCCCGGTTGGCGCCGAGCAGCTGACGAGCTTCAAGTATCGCGTCCACGGCACCGGGCAGACGCGGCCGTGAACCCAACCCTGCGCGTGCGGTGACCCGGTCGATGCAATCGCAATCCGCCGCGCAGGCCATTCCCTTCCATACCAACGGCATGCGCGTCGGCCTGCTCGGCGGCTCGTTCAATCCGCCGCACGCGGCGCATCGCGCGATCAGCCTGTTTGCACTCAAGCGCCTGAAACTCGATCGCGTCTGGTGGCTGCTGACGCCGGGCAATCCGCTCAAGGACACCGGCCGGCTGCACGGCCTTTCCGAACGCGCCAGCGCCGCGCGGGAGGTCGCCGACGATCCGCGCATCGACATCAGCTGTCTCGAAGCTGTCATCGGCACCCGGTACACTGTCGATACGGTCATTCATCTGCGCCGCCGCGTTTCCGGCGTGCGCTTCGTCTGGATCATGGGCGCTGACAATCTCGCGCAGTTCCATCGCTGGAAGGACTGGCGGCGCATCGCGGCAGAGGTCCCGATCGCCGTGATCGACCGTCCGCCACAGAGTTTTCGGGCGCTTGCTGCGCCTGCCGCGCAAGCGCTGGCGCGCTACCGTTTGCCCGAGAATCAGGCGGCCCGGCTGACCGATCAGCAGGCGCCCGCCTGGGTTTTCCTCACGGGCATGAAACTGAACCTGTCATCGACCGGCCTTCGGAACCCGGACGGCAGCTGGAAGGCAAAGAAGTGACAGTTTGGTGCGAACCGGCAGGTGGATTAACTGGAATATTGAAACCATTAACCCCACATGCCTAATATAGTCAGTGGACGCCGGGATTCGGCGTTCGCGATACAGTGAAAGGAATGGTCCCTGGCCACATCTGTATTGTCCAAGTCTGTTTTACCAAAGGCCCCTAGCAAGGCTCCCAGTAAGTCTGCCAAGACCCCGCGTAAAACATCGACGCAAGCTGCGGCCTTGAAGGCGCAACCCGACGCCGACAAGACGCTGAATATGATCCTCTCCCGCCTCGACGATATGAAGGCGGAAGAAACGGTCACCATCGACCTTCGCGGCAAATCAGCATTTTCCGACTACATGATCGTCACCACGGGCCGGGCCAACCGGCATGTCGGCGCGATCGCGGAAAACGTCACGAAAGCCCTGAAGGAAAACGGCATCAAGAGCATCCATGTCGAGGGCTTGCCCAATTGCGACTGGGTGCTGATCGATTCCGGCGATGTGGTCGTGCACGTATTCAGACCCGAGGTGCGCGAATTCTACAATCTGGAAAGGTTGTGGACGCAAAACCCGGCGGCCGCGGCGATCTGACTCTTGGGCCGATGCGAATCGGCTGGAGCGCATGTAGGTTGCGTGCGCGCGCCGGAGCGCGCATGCCGGAAAATGCATTCCTGAAACATAATTCATGCGCCTCGTCGTGGTCTCCATCGGCCGGCTGAAACAGGGTCCCGAACGGGAACTGGCCGAACGCTATCGCGAGCGCTTTGACGATCTCGGCCGCAAGCTCGGCTTTCGCGGCCTCGAGATTCATGAAATTTTGGAAAGCCGCGCGCGCGATGCCGCGACCCGGATCTCGGAGGAAGCCGCGGCCATTTCGGCGGTAATACCGGAAAAAGCCGTGCTGGTAGCGCTAGATGAGCGCGGCAGAAGCATCGATAGCGTGGGCTTCGCGCAGCATCTTGGCCGCTGGCGGGACGAAGGAATCGCGGCCACCGTTTTCACAATCGGCGGCGCGGACGGACTTTCGCCCGAATTGCAGCGCAAGGCTAAACTACGCATTGCGTTCGGCTCGGCGACCTGGCCGCATCAAATGGTTCGCGTCATGCTCCTTGAACAGATTTACCGGGCCGCCACCATTCTGGCTGGCCATCCCTATCACCGTGCCTAGGCACGGTAGTGTGAATACAGAGAACGCTGAATAGACCGGATGCATTCAACGCGGGACATTCATTCGCACCCCGACACCGCTGGCCGCGGCGAGCGGTCGATGGCTGCCATCTCGCTTCCACAGATGTTGCTTGCCGCAGGCTTCGCGGCTGTCGCGCTTGCGCCGGCGGCCGCGCAGCAGGCCGTGCCGACACAGCAGGCGACCGCCGCCTCCCCCGAGATCATCAAGCAGCGCGAGCAGGAGCTCGAGGCCGCGCGCGAAGAGCAGCGCAAGGCCGCCGAGTTGCAACAGAAGCTGAAGGCCGACATCGCCGCGATCGGACAGGATCGCGCCAAGCTCAATCAGCAGCTGATCGACATCGCAGCCCTGGTGCGCGGCGTCGAGACCCGGATCGGCGAGACCGAGGGCCGGCTGCGCCCGCTCGACGTCCGCGAGCAGCAAATCAAGGCGACGCTCGATTCACGCCGCTCCGAAATCGTCGAGGTGCTGGCGGCACTGCAGCGTGCCGGCCGGCGCACGCCGCCGGCACTGCTGGTCCGGCCCGAAGACGCGCTGCAATCGCTGCGCACCGCGATGCTGCTCGGATCGGTGGTGCCCGAATTGCGCGGACGCGCGGAGAAGCTCGCGGCCGATCTCGGCGAGCTGGTGAGTGTGCGCAAGACCATCGCCACCGAACGCGATGTGCTGGCACACGACCGCGACCGGCTGAAAGACGATCAGGTCAGGCTCGCCGCGCTGGTCGAGGAACGGCAGCGCAAGCAGAGCGCGATCGAAAAGGACATGGAGGCGGAAGGCGCGCGCGCCATCAACCTCTCCAGGCAGGTCGACAGCCTGCAGGGCCTGATTGCGAAAATGGAGCAGGACCTCAAGAGCGCCGCCAAGGCGGCCACGACCGCCAGCCTGCAAGGCGCGCCGCCGGCGGCCCCCAACGGCAAACCCAATCTGGGGGCGTTGAAGGACTCTGCCCGGCTCACCCCGGCGATCGCCTTTGCCTCCGCCAGGGGACTTTTCGCCTTACCGGTTAACGGCCGCAAGATTCGCGATTTTGGCGGTTCCGATGGCGCGGGTGGCGCGGAAAAAGGCATTTCCTTGGCAACCCGGGCCGGTGCCCAGGTCACAACCCCGTGTGACGGCTGGGTTGTTTACGCTGGGCCCTTCCGGAGCTATGGACAACTCTTGATCCTCAATGCCGGGGGCGGGTATCATGTCCTGATCGCCGGGATGGAGCGCATTTCGGTAAACATCGGCCAGTTTGTATTAACAGGAGAGCCGGTCGCGACCATGGGGTCGACATCCCAGGTCGCATCAATTCTCGCGACGACCGCGAGCCAGCCGGTGTTATATGTCGAGTTTCGCAAGGACGGCACTCCAATCGATTCAGGCCCATGGTGGGCCATCAACGAAGGCGAAAAGGTTCGCGGATGATGCGCAAGACTTCTGTAATTCTTCTCAGCGCCGCCACCGGTGCGGCTTTGACGCTCTTCGTCACGCAGCCGCGTTCCGTGCTGATGGGATCGAGCGCGCGTGCCGCGACCTCGGATACCTATCGCCAGCTCAATTTGTTCGGCGATGTGTTCGAACGCGTGCGCAGCGACTATGTGGAGAAGCCCGACGACAGCAAGCTGGTCGAATCCGCGATCTCGGGCATGCTCGCCGGCCTCGATCCGCATTCCAGCTACATGGATGCGAAGAGCTTCCGCGACATGCAGGTGCAGACCCGCGGAGAATTCGGCGGGCTCGGTATCGAAGTCACGATGGAGGACGGTCTGATCAAGGTGGTCTCGCCGATCGATGACACACCGGCGTCGAAGGCCGGGATCATGGCCAACGACATCATCACCACGCTCGACGACGAAGCCGTGCAGGGTCTCACCCTCAATCAGGCGGTCGAGAAGATGCGCGGCCCGGTCAACACCAAGATCCGCCTCAAGATCATCCGCAAGGGCCAGGACAATCCGATCGACGTCACGCTGGTGCGCGACAACATCCGCGTCCGCTCGGTGCGCGCACGCGTCGAACAGGACGACATCGCCTATATCCGCATCACCACCTTCAACGAGCAGACCACCGAGGGCCTGAAGCGCGAGATCAGCACTCTCTCGAACCAGATCGGCGACAAGCTGAAGGGCTACATCATCGACCTGCGCAACAATCCGGGCGGCCTGCTGGAGGAAGCGGTCACCGTTTCCGACACCTTCCTGGAGCGCGGCGAGATCGTCTCGACCCGCGGCCGCAATGCCGAGGAAACCCAGCGTCGCGCCGCCCATTCGGGCGACCTCACCAAGGGCAAGCCGATTATCGTTCTGGTCAATGGCGGCTCGGCATCGGCGTCGGAAATCGTCGCCGGCGCGTTGCAGGACCACAAGCGCGCCACGCTGGTCGGCACGCGCTCGTTCGGCAAGGGCTCGGTGCAGACCATCATCCCGCTCGGGAGCGGCAACGGCGCGCTTCGCCTCACCACCGCGCGCTACTACACGCCGTCGGGCAAGTCGATCCAGGCCAAGGGCATCGTGCCCGACATCGAGGTGCTGCAGGACGTGCCGGACGAGTTGAAGTCGCGCACCGACACCAAGGGCGAGGCCTCGCTGCGCGGCCACCTGAAGTCGGATGGCGACGAGAAGACCGGCTCGCAGTCCTACGTGCCGCCGGACGCCAAGGACGACAAGGCGCTGAAGACGGCAGCCGACTTGCTGCACGGCATCAAGTCCACCGCGACCGCGCCGGCAACCGGCGACAAGGCGGCGATCGACAAGCCGGCCACCAAGGCGGCGAACTGATCCCGATCCTTTAGAAGCATCGAGAAGGGCGGCCCTCGGGCCGCCCTTTTTGCTGCGGCCTCCCATCCTCCCGACGGCAAAGGCACGTGCCGCTTTTGCCCGCGGTGGAGGCGCTCGACCCGGCCCGTCGTGCTATCGTCGGCGGGGTTGATTCGGGGAGGTTCATGACTGAGGCGGCGGACGAACTGAGCGCACCGCTCGGGCAGAAAACGGGGCGCAGGAAGCGCCGGTTTCGGCTGGCGTTCACCGCCATGCAGGCGCTGGCCGTGCTGCTCGGCCTGTTCCTCGTCGCCTTCACGACGGTTGCCCTTTTCACCGATAATCCGCTGGGCGGCGAACCGGTCGCCCAAGTTGCCCTGCGCAAGCCGACGGCGGACGAAAAGCAGCCGGCTTCCGGCCAGCCCGACCAGGCTGGGAAGCCCACGACCAGGCAAGCCCCTGCCGGCGACAACAAGACCGTCACCATCATCGACGGCTCCAGCGGCAAGCGCCAGGACGTCGTGATCGGCACCGAGGACGCCGACAAGGCCGGCGGAGAGGCCGCACCCGCGATGGCGATGGCCGGCATCGATGCGCGGCTGCTGGAAAAGTCCCGCTACGGCATGATCCCGGTGGTTGCCGACGGACTGAAGCCGTTCACGGTCTACGCCGCTGACGCCGACCGCACCAAGGCCGCCAGAATGCCTGTGGTCGCCATCGTCATCGGTGGCCTCGGCGTGGGCGCCGCCAAGACTGCCGATGCCATCATGAAGCTGCCGCCGGCCGTGACGCTGGCGTTTACGCCCTACGGGTCGGACCCTGCCAAGCTGACCGAGCGGGCCCGGGCGCAGCGTCACGAGATCCTGCTGCAGATCCCGATGGAACCGTTCGATTATCCCGACAACGATCCCGGCCCGCAGACCCTGCTGACGTCGCAGACGGCAGAGCAGAATATCGACCGCCTGTACTGGCATCTCAGCCGGTTCCAGGGCTATGCGGGTATAGCCAACTTCATGGGTGCGCGCTTCACCGCCACCGAGAGCGTGATGCAGCCGATCATCCGCGAGGCCGCCAAGCGCGGCCTCGGCTACCTCGACGACGGCTCCACGCCACGCAGCGCTGCCCCGTCCCTGACGGCGGCCGAGGCGATGCCGTTCGCCAAGGCCGACTTTACCATCGATGCGGTTCCGACCTCGGCGGAGATCGACCGCACGCTGGTCAAGCTGGAGACGCTCGCCAAGGAACGGGGGCTCGCCGTGGGTATCGCCTCGGCCTTGCCGATCTCGATTGAGCGGATTGCCGCCTGGACCAAGACACTCGATAGCCGTGGCATCATGCTTGTGCCATTGACAACGGCGATGCTGAAATCAAAATCAGGCTAGAGATCAACCTGATGGTGCCAATCCGGACTTCCGGACCACGCCCGCCCGATCGATTGTGGCCGAAGGAGCCCTGACGGAATGGCGCGCTACGAAGACCTGCCTTACCGGACCTGCGTCGGCATGATGCTGATCAACGCAGCGGGGCTGGTCTTCATCGGCCGCCGCGCCGGCGGAATCGAGCATGTCGATGAAACCCATGTCTGGCAGATGCCGCAAGGCGGGGTCGACCCCGGCGAGGATACCTGGGAAGCGGCCAAGCGGGAGCTGTATGAGGAAACCAGCGTCCGTTCGGTGGAAAAGCTCGGCGAAGTCCCGGACTGGCTGATCTACGACATTCCCCGCACCGTGGCCGGCCGCACATGGAAGGGCCGTTATCGCGGCCAGCGGCAGAAATGGTTTGCGCTACGCTTCACCGGCAAGGACGCGGAAATCAACGTCGCGAGCCCCGGTGGCGGCCACAAGGCCGAATTCATCAACTGGCGCTGGGAGCCGATGAAGAATCTCCCGAGCCTGATCGTTCCGTTCAAGCGGCCGGTCTACGAGCGCGTGGTGAAGGAATTCTCCAGCCTCGCGGGCGCCTAAGCATGGCAGCGTGCGATCCTTGCTGCCTATGCCGCAACACGTCGTTCCGGGGCATGCGAAGCGTGAAATCCGATGCGCAATTCCGCACCGGAGAATCAGGAGATTCCGGGTTCGCGCTGGCGCGCGCCCCGGAATGACGGCTGCCATGTCGGATAAGCCCTATCGTCCCAATGTCGGGATCGCACTGTTCAACAGTTCCGGTCAGGTGCTGATCGGCCGCCGCTTCCGCGACGACGGGCCGGAAATCATTCTGCCCGGCCTCGAATGGCAGATGCCCCAGGGCGGCATCGACGCCAATGAGAACCCGCGCGATGCCGTCAAGCGCGAACTCTGGGAGGAGACCGGGGCGGTCAGCGCCGTGCATCTCGGCGAAACCGACTGGATGACTTACGAGTTTCCGCCCTATGACGGTCCGCCCGACCATCGCCTCGCGAAATTTCGTGGCCAACGGCAAAAATGGTTCGCGCTGCGCTTCACTGGCCGCGACGAAGAGATCGACCCGCTGACGCCGCGCAATGGGCAACCGGCCGAGTTCGATTCCTGGCGCTGGGAACGGCTCGACCGGGTCGCCGACCTCGTCGTGCCGTTCCGGCGCGAGGTGTACCGGACCGTGGCGCGGCAGTTTACCGGGTTCGCCCGCTGGACTGGATAGCCCGTGAGGGATGTTGGCGACGCGCTCGAGGGCGCGTTGCTGTCCAATATTTTTCGGTTGGCCGAGTTCCCGAAAGCACCGGATACCTTCCGGCGGTCCGGCGTCAGCGAACCTTTTTGCATCGGCCACAGACAGACTAATGGGATCCACATTGAAATAATCTGCGCTGCACGATGTTTTTCCTCACATGATGGAAGTGACCGTAACCAGACGCCGCCGGAGTTGGGAATGGCGGCTACACGGCCAGGATGGCACGCCGATCATGGGCGGTCGCGAACGAACGCGCCCGGCGGCGCGCTATCAGGGTTACCGGAACCTGTTCATGCTGCTGGCCGTCGGCCAGAGGTCCACGGTCATCCGGAGTTCCACAAGTCCCTCCGGGCCCGATAGATCCAATTCAGGCGCGAGCAGGTCGTCGTCTAATTCGCTCCGACCGAAAACGGGCCTATCGCAATAACCTGGCAATTGCTGTCGCGCCTGGCACAGTCGGCAAGCGCGCCACTGACCGCAGCCTGTTCGGTCGCGGCCTTCAGGCCAAGTCCGGGCCGGCCGGCCGTTCCGACCGCGACGGCATTCCAGCCGCTCTGCGCGTCCGCGATCCGGCGCGCGACGTCCTCGCGGGCGTCGGCCGATATCGTCGTGTTGCCGGCAACCCTGAAGAAACCGGTCACCTTCAGCGTGGCCGGGATCGGAACCACGAAACTATCGTTGAGCGCGACGATCGTGCAGGGGACCCCGGCAATCCCACCACACGACTCCAGCGCGCGCCGTACCGTTTCCTCGACCGTTTCCAGGGCGATGAGAAAGAAGACCGTGCCGCCTGGACCGAGTGCGAGCGCCTTGTTCTTGCGCGCCGGCGCATAGACGGTCTCAAGCCGCGCCCTGCTTGCATCGCGTACCAGCGGGACGTTCTTCGCCGCGAATGGTTGCTCGGTCGCAGCATCATGCCTGATCCAGGGCAGCGGCGGCATCGGCGGCTTGCCGTGGGCGTACACCACGGTATCGCCGACCGCATAGAGCTCGCATTTTCGCGGCGACTGGGCGGTGTCCGCGCGCTTCTGGCATTGCTCAACGGCGGCCGACCTGGCCGCCTCTTCGCTCGGTTGTCCGGTGACGTAGGCGCTGAAGCCGCCGACATTGAGTGAGAAGGCCTTGAAATCGGCGGCCGGCACGTAGTCGGTGACCAGCGCGGCGCGCGGCTTGTCGCCGATGAAGGGAACACTGGCGGCAGCGAACTTATCGGACGAAACCACCATCGGCGATGAAGGTGCGGGAGTGGATGCCGCAGTCTTGGTTGCCGGCAACGGTGTCGGCGCGGCCGTTGCCGGGGGTGCAACGGGCGTAGATGCCGGGGCAGCGGACGACGCCGAGGGCGGGCTCGCATTGCTGCCCGGGGCAGCGACTTTGACGGCCGCCGGCTCCAGCCTGGCGAAATAGAGAAAACCTCCGACGCCGATCGCGGCGAGGCTGACCACCGTGACGGCGACCGGCCACATCCAGTTCGGCTGCGACGAAGCCTGCGCCTTGACCGGCTTTTTGGCTTGCGGCATCGCATAGGTCCCGTCTTCGCGGCGCATCGCCACCATATAGGCGTGCACCGGCGTGGGGATGTTCTTCACTTCCTGCGCGCCCATATCGGCGAACTGTACCGACAGCTTGTTGGCGACCTGTTCGTGCACCGCGCGCGAGATGCAGATGCCGCCGACCTCGGCGAGGCCCTCGAGCCGCGCGGCGATGTTGACGCCGTCGCCCAGGAGGTCGCCGTCCCGCTCGACCACGTCGCCGATCGTGATGCCGATGCGAAACGCCATCTGCCGGCTGGGCGGATACGCCATGTTGCGGGTACGCAGGCTTTCCTGGATATCGATGGCACAGCGCACGGCTTCGACTGCGCTCGGAAATTCGGCGAGCACCGCGTCGCCAGCCGTATTGAAAATGCGGCCGCCACCCCTGGCGATGAAATCGTCGGTCACCTGGCGATAGGAGGCCAGGCGGCGCAGCGTCTCCTCTTCATCCTCGGCAACCAGTCTGGAGTAGCCGGCAATATCGGCCGCAAAAATCGCCGCGATCTTGCGTTTCATCGAGAGCAGCCCCGAACCATCTGGTGCGGCAGAATGCCGCCAGAAGTTCCCCGGCGCAACCAGCGCGGCTCCGGGCAATGGACGCTGAGCGGCACTACGAGCGAAAATACCCCCGAAAAAGCTCAGCGCCCGTCACGGGTGACGAGCGCTGGCGTTAGCAGGAGCCTTCTTGAGCCCCGGAGCGGTGCCCCGGGGCTTAGTGCATAGCCGTTGCGTTGAGTTCGTGCTGGATGCTCTTGAAGTGATCGAGCCGCGCGATCTCGCGATCAAGCTCGACACCTACCTTTTCGCCCAGTTTCGCTTCCATATCGGCAATCGTACCGGCGAACTGGGCGCGATCGAGATCCTCGACCGAGGTGGCGACGTCGGCGAGCACCGTGAGACCGTTTTCCGACATTTCGGCAAGGCCGCCGAGCACGATGACTCTTTGACGCTCGCCACCTGAGATGATGGTCAGGATGCCGGGACGAATTGCCGCGACGACCGGCGCATGCCCGGCAAGCACGCCGAAATCGCCTTCCACGCCGGGAATGTCAACTTGATCGACCTCGCCGGAGAAGGCGAGCTTTTCGGGCGATACCAGATCGAATTGAAAGGTGGCCATGGGAAACCTGTGAATAGCGAATGGCGAATGGCGAATAGCGAATGGCGAGTGAAGGAAGCGGAGTGGCTCTCAACTATTCGCCACTCCCTATTCGCCATTCGTCCCTTACGCTGCTTCAGCCGCGAGCTTCTTGCCCTTCTCGACGGCTTCTTCGATGGTGCCGACCATGTAGAAGGCTGCTTCCGGCAGATGGTCGTACTTGCCTTCGCAGAGACCGCGGAAGCCCTTGATGGTGTCGGCGAGATCCACG
>DATCXE010000645.1:0-14059 GCA_036565985.1 Bradyrhizobium sp. | reverse complement strand
ATCCTCGTTGTCGCTGATGATCTCGATGAGCCCGCGATCCGCCAGGCCGCCGGCCGCAACGGCGTCGCGATGTTGAAGGTGGCGCCTGCAGAATCAGGGGAGGGGATGGGTCTCGGCTCCGACGTCGTGCGCGTCAGCGTCGATGGCTCCGACATCCAGGCGATCGAGCGCCGGATCGAAACCCGCTTCCAGGCCGCGCAGGGCGATGCGTTCGGCATGCAATGGCGCGACGAGGGCTACTGGCTGCTGTTTCCGCTCGCGCTTCTTGGTCTGCTCTGGTTCCGGCGCGGAACGACCGTGGCCTGGGTGGTGATGCTGTTCGTCGCCATGCAGGCGATGCCCGCCAAGGCGCAAGAGCAGCCGCGCACTTTTGCGGATCTGTGGCTGACGCCCGACCAGCAGGGACGAATAGCCTTTGATCGGGGCGATTATCGCACGGCGGCGCAACGCTTTGCCGATCCGATGTGGCGCGGGATCGCCGCGTACCGCGCGCTCGACTTCCTGACCGCTGCCGAGGCGTTCCGCAAGGTCGATACCGTGGAGGGCCGCTTCGCGCTCGGCAACGCCGAGGCGCAGAACCACGCCTGGGAAAAGTCGATCAAGGCGTATGACGAGGTGCTGAAGGCGCAGCCCGGCCATGTCGCGGCGAAGGCCAATCGCGCGATCGTGGTCGCGCTGTTCGAGGCGCAGGAAGAAAAACGCCGCAAGCAGGAGCAGGACGACAGCGCGCCGCCGGACCAGAATGCCGATGAGATGCGCGTCGATGCCAGGCAGAAGGGCGGCAAGCGCATTCAGGTCACGCCGCAGGACGTCACCACGGCGGGCGCAGCGGAGGCCTGGATGCGCGCGGTGCAGACGACGCCTGCGGATTTCCTCAAGATGAAATTCGCGATCCAGGCGGCCGGCGTCCCGGCTGCGGGGAGCATGCCATGAAACGCGCCGTTGCCATCACGATTCCAGCATTCGCGGCGGCAATGGCCTGCAGCGCATGGGCGCAGCAGACCACTGCACCCGAGCCGGTGCTGAATGTGACCGTCGATCCCCAGCGCGTGGCGGTCGGACAAAAGACAACGCTGCGGATCGACGTGCTGGCGCCCAATTACACCACCTCACCGCCGGAATTGCCGGGTTTCCAGGTGCGCAACGCGGTGACGCGGCAACTGCAGAGCGTCAATCTTTCCGAACAGCGCGACGGGACGAACTATGCCGGCGTACGCTTCGAGTTCGCGATCTATCCGCAGGAGCCCGGCGCCTTCGCCATCTCGGATCAGAAGGTGAAAGTGAAGTACGCGGCAGAACCGCCCGCCGTGCGCGAAGAACTGCTCTCACTGCCGCGCGTGTCCTTTGACGCCTTCATTCCCGATGCAGCATCTGACCTGAACCCGTACGTCGCTGCCAGCCGGCTAAGGATCGAACAATCCGTGCAGCGTTCATCCGAGCAGCTCAAGGTGGGGGATTCGATCACCCGCATCGTGACGGTCCAGGCAGATGAAACGCCGGCCATGCTGTTGCCGCCGGTGACATTCCCGGCGGTGGATGGGCTTGCGGTCTATCCCGCACAACCGGCGCTGCAGGACAAGACCGAGGGGCGAACTGATGCGCTGACCGCGACGCGGACGGATTCCGCGACCTACATTTTGCAGCGGCCCGGCGACTATGCGCTCCCGGCGATTGACGTGCGCTGGTGGAATACGGACGAGGAGCGGATCGAAACGGCGCATCTCGACGCGGTGACGATGCAGGTGGCAGCAAATCCGGCCGTGGAGACGAAGGGAAGCGCGCCCGCCGCGCGCTCGAACTGGACCGCATTCCTTGACCTCGTCGCCGATCACTGGATCGCGGCAATCCTTACCCTTGCCGGGTTGACGGCCCTCGCGTGGCTCGTTCCGCGCGCTTGGCGCGCCATCGCGAACCTCTACCGGCAGCATCGTGCGTCCTATCTGCAGTCCGAACAATTCTACTTCGACCGACTTCGCCGCGCCGCCCGCAGCGGCGATGCCGAGGCTTCCTATTTCGCGCTGCTTGCCTGGCTGCAGCGCTTCGGGCCGGCGGACACCATCGATGCGTTGAAGCTTACCGCGCGCGATCCCGCTCTTGAACAGGAAGTCACCTCGCTGGAGACGCAGCTCTTCGCCAGCCAACCAACTGGAGCCGATTGGTCGCCACGCAGGTTGATCCGGCATGTCGGTTCAGCCAGGCGAAGCCTGCGCAAGAAGTCTGTTGAACAGGAGCCACATGCGGCATTGCCGTCGCGGCTGAACCCCGGAAGCAATCGTATTCCGCCCCGTCGTCAGTGGAGAAAACCTGCGAGATGAAACAGATATCGAAATTTGCGGGAGCCAGGCGCGGAAGGTTTTCGCGTTCGAGCCCTGAGCAGCTTTTAGAGGCATGAAGGGGAGTAGTCATGGCCAGATTTGTTTGCGCAACATTCGCTCTGCTCTTGGCGACGGCGATGGCAGCAAGCGCGCATGCGCAACCCGCTCGCGCCACAGATCAGGATATCAGTGAAGCGTATATCTACCTTCTTGGCCGGCTACTGGTAACGCGTCAGCAGCAGCTCGATTTCCAGGAAGGCTTCAAATGGAACGAGATGGTGCATCGCAAGCCTGGCGCCGTGGATTGGCCGAACCCCAACCTCGATGTGGCCTACTCCGAAGCGTGGGTCGCAGTGGACGAGAGCAGTTGCACGATCGTCACCGTGCCGAAGGTCGAGGGCCGCTACTATACGGTTCACTTCCTCAACGGCTGGGGCGAGACAATTGCCAACATCAACGAGCGGCTCTTTCCCAAGCGGCCGTTCGGAGAGTTTGCCGTGTGCCTCAGAGGCGCGAACGTCACGATCCCTGCGGGAGCGACGCGCATCGATCTTCCGGTGAAATATTCCCGGGTGCTTGCCCGCGTCGAACTCGGCTCCGATCCGGACGCGGCAATTGCCCTGCAGCACCAGTTCAAGTTCCAGGCGACAGGTACGCCAAAGCTTCCGGAAATTCCGAGGACGCCGATATTCGAGCTGGATGCGTTGCCGGGCGTCGAAGCCTTCGAGGCCGCCGAAATTGCACTCAACGGCGAACCGGATCTCAGCGTCGGGCTGGAAGGGTTGCAGGAGAAAGCCAGCGCCATTGCCAAGGCCATCAAGGACCCTGCCGAGCGCGCGCGCGTCGATCAATTGATCCGTACGCGCGCTTTCGTCGATTTGGGCAAGGCCGGAGCCATCATCGGCCACGGCACGACGCAGAACGGTTGGGCTCGTCCCGGCGTCGTCGGAGAATACGGCCTCGATTATCTGGCGCGGACGCTGGTCAATAATGGGGGTATCTGGGCCAACATCAAACCGGAGGTGCTCTACTATCGGGGGAGCCACGACCAGGCCGGCGCCGATCTCAGCGCGGACAATGTCTACACGCTGACGTTCCCCAGGGATCAGTTACCTGCCCAGTACGCCACGTTTTTCTGGTCGGTGATCGCCGTGGACGGTGTTCGCTTCCGCGTCCTGCCCAATCCGCTCAACCGGTTTCTGATCAACAACCAGTCGAAGCTGCAATACGGCGCGGACGGCTCGCTCACTTTGTACTTCGCCGACCAAAAACCTGCCGACGCACCTGACGGCAACTGGCTGCCGACGCCGAAGGGGCAGAAGTACCGCCTGACGTTCCGGTTCTATCGGCCGACCGAGGGCGTGGCGAACGGCACCTACTATCCGCCGGCACTGGTCAAGCGGTAACACGACAGGAGGCAGCGATGACAGCCGGCGCGCGCTTTGCCAAATGGGGCCTCGGGCTCTTCATCTTCGGCGTGTTCCTCACCTTCGGGATCATCGCGCATTACTGCGTGGGTGCGCGGTGGCCGACCCGCGAGTTGTTCATGCAGAACATCACGCTGTGGTGGGCCTGCCCGTGGACGCTGTCGGTCGCCGCCGTGCAGGCCGGCGGGCTCGGCATGGTGGCAATCGGTCTCACGCTGATGCTGGCCGCGCGAGTATCGCCCACACACCCGGCGGCAGAAAGCTCGACGGCGCTCTGGCTGTGCATCGTCGGGCTGCTGGGTGTCTTCGCCGTCGGCTATCCCGGTTACTTCGTGTTCGATGCGATCTGGCCGAGCTACTATTACTCGCCGGTGGCGGCGGGCAAGAATGCCTGGCTGCTGGGACAGGCGCTGTTTATCGCGCTCTATTTCGTGGGCCTGTTGATTGCATTCAATGACGTGCGGCACGCGCTTGCGCTGGCTGCGCGACCAGCACCAACTGCGTTGAAGTGAGGAGGATGAAGATGAACAAGTCGCTGTTCGTTGCACTTGCACTTTCCTGCCTTACGGGAAGCGCGCTCGCGCAGAATTCGCCGCAAGAGCGGGTCATCCGCAGCCGAGCCGTCGAGGCAGCGATCTGGGGCATGCCCATCGTCAATTACGACCTGATGCTGCAGGAAATGCTGACGAAGACGCCAGGCAAGGTGAACCAGGTGATCTACTGGGGCAAGCCGCTCGACTGGAAGAACCAGACGCTGACGCCCAATCCCGACACGCTCTATTTCATGACCTTCCTCAACACCAGGGATGTCGGGCCGATCGTCATTGAGATTCCGGCCGCGGACTCAGGCGGATCGCTCAACGCCAACATCGTCAATGTCTGGCAACAACCGCTGGAAGACGGTGGATTGCTCGGAGTGGACAAGGGTGCTGGCATCAAACTGCTGATGCTGCCGCCCGGCTACAAGGAGCAGGTGCCGTCGGGCTATCAAGCACTGCAACCCGATACCTGGGGCAGTTACGCCCTGATCCGCTCAAATCTGAAAAGCCACAGCGACGCGGATGTTGCTAACTCCGTGGCCTATGCCAAGCGGCTCAAGGTCTATCCGCTATCACTGGCGTCGAATCCGCCGGCGACAGTATTCACCGACGTAAAGGACGTGCTGTTCGACTCGACCATTCGCTACGACGAGAGCTTCTTCGCGGGTCTGGACCGTATGGTTCAAAGCGAACCGTGGCTGGGTCGTGATCGTGCAATGATCGACCAGTTGCGCTCCATCGGAATCGAGAGAGGCAAGCCGTTCTCCCCCGATGCAAAGATGAATCAGGCGCTCAAGGATGGCATTGCCGAAGCGCATGCGTGGATGGCCGCCAGGTATGACGCCGGCCTGCCGCCGTTCTTTGACGGCACGCATTGGACCTTCCCCGCGCACCCGGAGTTGCTAAGGGCAGCGAGTGAGAATTTTGATGCTCCGAACGATTACCCCGTGGACTGGCGCGGGATCACGTATCACTACGCTTATATCGGCATCAAGCACCTGGGAGCGGGGCAGTTCTACCTCATCAATATCAAGGACAAGAACGGCGCGGACTATGACGGTGCAAAGACCTATCGTCTCCGCGTTTCCGCGGGCGTGCCGATCGAGCAGTACTGGTCGCTTACAGCGTATGACCGGGAGACGCACGCGCTGATCAAGAACGTCGATCGCGCGAGCCGCGCATCGAACAATGCCGAGGTGAAAAGGAATGCCGACGGCTCGGTCGATCTCTATCTTGGCGCGCAGGCGCCTGCCGGCCAGGAGTCCAACTGGATCCCGACCGATCCTGCCCGCAAGTTCGAACTGATGTTTCGTCTCTACGGCCCGAAGAAGGAGTTTTTCGAGAAGAAGTGGGCGTTGCCGGATGTTGAAAAGATCGATGTCACAGTCGGGACTGGAGCAAGGAAATGACCTGCAGCGCGCACGCGATGATGTGGAAATCCGGCGCGCCATCATGGCCTATCGCCTTATACCGGCGACAACGGGAGATGACGATGAAGAAAACCAGCACAGCACTTCTTGTCGGCCTGATGGCTGCAACCGCTCTCACGGGATCAATCGCGGCCGAGCCTCCGCTGACGCTATCACCGAACCTGAGCCGCGCGATGCCACCCGGTCCTGACACCCGCGTCAAGATCACCGAGGAATACGCCAAACAGGTCGGACGCGATGCGTACTTCTGGGCCTGGCCGATGGTGAACATGTATAACCGCCGGCTGCATTTCGTGCAGGTCAAGGAGATGATGCTGCAGGGGCCGCTGATGGAGGCGCCTGTCAACAGCCTTGCCATGCTCACGGACTATATTGATCCGGAAGAGCGCTCCGTCGCATGTCCCAATCAGGATGTCGTCTACGGCGTCGGCGCGCTTGCGCTCGATATTTCGCCGGTCGTGATCCAGGTGCCTGACTTCGGCGACCGGTTCTGGGTCTATCAGGTGGTCGATCTCCGGACCGACAGCTTTGTCCAACTCGGTAAGATGTACGGCACCACGCCGGGCTTCTATCTGCTGGTCGGGCCTGACTGGAAGGGCGAGGTTCCAAAAGGCATTACCAAAGTCTTCCGCTCCGCGACCAATACGGGGCTTGCCGCGCCGCGCGTCGCGCAGAACGACACGCCGGAAGACAAGCGCGCCATTCAATCGGTCTTGCCCGGCATCATGATGTATCCGGTGGCGGAATACGACGGCCGGATGAAGGCGAAGGATTGGGCCAATCTGCCGAGGAAGGCCGCGCCTCCAAGCGGGGCAGAGGAGACGGCATGGGTGCTTCCGGACAGGTTCGTCGATGGATTGCCGGCCGTTCTCGCGGATGCCGCGCCGCTGCCCGGAGAGGAGGCACGGTACGCTCAGGTGCTTGCAGTCGTGGCCGCGGCGAAGAACAATCCCGCCATCAAACAGGCGATGACCGAGGGCGCGAAGGAGGCGGAAGAAAAACTGGTGAAGCCGCTGTTCCAGTTCCGCAACTACGGGCAGCAGCTTCCGCACAACTGGTCCACCATTTCCAATGAAGCCGCCTTTGGCACCGATTATTTCACGCGCACGGCGGTGGCGAAGTCGAACATCCTGGTCAACTCTCCGAACGAAACGAAATACTTTTATCAGGATCTCGACGCCAATGGCGCGCGGCTCAACAGCGGCAATCGCTACACCGTCACCTTCGACGCAGGGCAGGTGCCGCCGGTGAACGGCTTCTGGTCGCTGTCGATCTACAACGAGCATCATTTCTTCGTAAAGAATCCGATCAACCGCTTCTCGGTCGGCACCAAGAACAAGGATCTCAAACTTGCCGCCGACGGCTCGCTGACGATCTACGTCCAGGCTGAGGCCCCGACCGATCCCGCCCAACGCGCCAACTGGCTGCCGGCGCCTGGCGGCGATTTCTCGCTCTATGTCCGCGCCTACTGGCCCAAGGCGGAAATCACGGAGGGATCATGGACGCCGCCGGCGGTAAAGCGAGTTGAGGGCCAGACGACGGGGGTGAAGCAATGAGGTGCACGCGTCCATAGCCGCACAAACTTGATCGATGTGAACAGGAGTATCTGCGATGAAGCCAGGATCTATTGTTTGCGCCTTGCTGGGTTCGGTTGCCTGGGCGGGTTTGGCTTCGGCACAATCGCCTCCCGCCAACACCGTCCCCGTCACCGCCGACAATTTCATCCGCGCCGAGTCTGATCTGTACTTCGGCAACCTGCTGAAAGAGGGCTCGCTCGGAAAATTTACCCATCGCCGTGAGCCGGCTCCGATCGACAACCAGACCGTCATCCGTCTCAACCGCGATACGCTCTATTCGTCCGCGGTGTTCGACCTCGACGCCGGACCGGTCACGATCACCATGCCGAATGCCGGCAAGCGCTTCATGTCGCTGATGATCGTCAATGAGGACCACTACGTACCCTCGGTCACCTACGATGCGGGTCCTCACGTCTTCACCAAGGAGAAGGTCGGAACGCGCTACATGCTTGCGGGAGTCCGGACGCTGGTCGATCCGGCCGACCCGAAAGACGTCGCACAGGTTCACGTGCTCCAGGACGGGATCAGGGCCGAGCAGAAGGGCGCGGGAAAATTCGAAACTCCGAACTGGGACCAGGCCAGCCAGAAGAAGGTGCGCGATGCGCTTCTTGTTCTTGCCTCGACCATTCCCGATTTCAAGAAGGCATTCGGTACCAAAGCGCAGGTCGATCCGATTCGCCATTTGATCGGAACGGGAGCGGCCTGGGGTGGTAACCCTGACAAGGATGCGACCTACCTCAACATCACGCCAGAGAGGAACGACGGCAACACGGTCTACAAGCTCAACGTCAGGGATGTGCCAGTCAACGGCTTCTGGTCCGTCAGCCTCTACGATGAGAAAGGCTATTACGAGAAAAACCCGTACAACGCCTACTCGATCAACAATATCACCGCGCAGAAGGGCGCGGACGGCTCGATCGCTATCCAGTTCGGCGGTTGCGACGGCAAAATTCCAAACTGCCTGCCGATCATGAAGGGCTGGAATTACACGGTGCGGCTCTATCGGCCACGCAACGAAGTCCTGAACGGCAAATGGAAATTCCCGGAGCCGCAGCCGGTGAACTGAGAGGTCGACGATGAGCGGTCTCGATATCTTCGCCTGGATCGTCCTTGTCATCCTCGCCGCCTGCGTGGTCGGCGTGTTTTGCATCGCCGGCTGGCTGCCCGGGCATATTGCGAAAAGCCGCGGGCATCCCTGGGCCGAGGCGGTGACGGTGGCCGGCTGGGTCACCTTGATCTGCGGCTTTGCGCTGTGGCCGGTCGCGCTGATCTGGGCGTATGTTGACGTGCCGGCGCGGCATTCACCGGAGCGTTCCCAATGATCGTGGCGATGCTCTGCGTCTATCTCGTGCTGCTGTTCGCGCTGGTGAAACTCGGCGCGATCCGCTTCAACCTGTTCTGGAAAGTATCGCCGTTCATCGTCCTGCTGCTGCTCAATCTCGGGCTGTTCATTCCCATGGGATGGGGCGCGCCGCAGGGGCCCGTGCTGGTCGTGCGCAACGCTGTCTCGATCGTGCCGAGCGTCGCCGGCGAGGTGGTCGACGTCCCCGTCGAGGCAAACAGGCCGCTCAGGGCGGGCGAGGTGCTGTTTCGCATCGATCCCGTACCGTATGAGGCGCAGGTCAACGCCATCGAGGCGCAGCTGAAGCTTTCGGCGACACGTCTGGCCCAGATGACGCAATTGTTCGAGCGCGACTCCGGCCGCGGTTTCGATGTCGAGCAGCGGCAATCCGAAGTCGACCAGCTCAAGGCGCAGCTCGAAAACGCGAAATGGAATCTGGACAAGACGGTGGTGCGCGCCCCCGCCGACGGTTACGTGACCAATATCGGCCTGCGCAAGGGCGCGCGGGTGGCCAATCTGCCGCTGGCGCCGGTGATGGCCTTCATCGATACGTCAGATACGATCGTCGGTACCGAAATCGCGCAGATCAATGCCCGATATATCGAGCCGGGCCAGCCCGTGGAGGCGACGTTCAAGTTCAGGCCGGGGCAGATCTACAGCGGCAAGGTCGAGAGCATTCTGCAGGCGGTCGCGACCGGCCAGGTGCAGGCGTCGGGACTGGCCGTGGCACCCAAGGACATCGTCTCCCTGCCGTTTGTCGTCCGTATCCGGCTCGACGATGCGGGCTTCGTCCGGAGCCTGCCCGCCGGCAGCACCGGCGACGCCGCCATTTTCACCGATCACGTCAAGCTGGCCCACATTATCCGCAAGGTGCTGCTGCGCCAGCTGGCGATCCTGAACTACGTCAATCCATTCTAGGTGGGCCGATCGGTCGAGAGCGGCGTCGGAATTTCCGACGGGGCTGCATCCGCAAGTACCTGAATAGTTCGACCTGCAATTAAACGGACGCAAAGGCAGACGTCGATCTCAATCAATATCGCCTTTCATGCATGCGGTGATAAAGGCTGTCTTCCCGCGCGCTTCAGGATCACCAACACTCCAACCGCGTTGAGTCGCAAGATCCTTGCAGGATTGGAGGGAACGCTTGGTAACCTCTGCTTCGTTTTTAGTTGAACTGGTGCGACGGATGGGTGGGACGGGCGTTGGCGATGTAGGAGGTGGTGATGATGTCGGAGGCGTCGACACTGGCGGCAGTGCTACGGCAGCAGTTGAGCTCGACGAAGTCCTGCCGTCAGGGTTCTGGGTTGCAACAAAGAAAGCAAAAGCCGCAGTGCATAGCGCGACGGCCCCGATGAGTGCGACCGAAAGCCACCTCTTGGCCGATTTTGCGCTTGCCGGAGTGGCGGTCTGCGGCGACGCCCCCAAGGATCGGCCATCGTCCCACGTCACCACGACATAGGCATGAACCGGCGTCGGAATATTCTTCACCTTACGCGCGCCGATGTCGATAAATCGCGCGGACAGCTTGCCGGTCACCTGCTCATGCACCGCGCGCGAAATGCAGATACCGCCAACTTCGGCCAGGCCTTCGAGGCGTGCGGCGATATTGACGCCATCGCCGAGCAGATCGCCCTCACGCTCAACCACGTCGCCGATGCCAATGCCGATGCGATAGCTCATCTCCCGGCTGGTCGGATAAGCGACGTTCCGCGTGCGCAGGCTTTCCTGGATATCGATGGCGCAGCGTACCGCTTCGACCGCGCTGGGGAACTCGGCAAGAACCGCATCGCCCGCGGTATTGAAGATGCGGCCGCCCGCGATCGCAATGAAATCGTCAATCGTGGTTCGACAGGACGCCATTCGCCGCAGCGTCTCTTCTTCGTCATCGGCGACCAGCCTGCCGTAGTCGGCGATGTGGGCTACCAGAATTGCGGCGATCTTGCGCCTCATGAAGATGGTATCCAGCACCAATCGGTCGCAGAAAATACCGGCAGGTTATTAACCACAACCAGGACGATCAAAATCCGGTCAACGTCAACGCAAGCCTATCCGTCGTCCATCCGGGCGGCAATACCCAAAGTTCCCGCAACTTGGTCTTCGCGGGTGGCTCCGCCCAGCGAAGTGGCTTGGTCGTCAGTCTTGCCGAACTCCTACGGCTCAATCTCCCTTCCAGGCGGTCCAGTCAGTGGCGGGTCCCTTTGTTTTGCGTTACCACGCCCCGGATTGGAGCAACGCCGATGCCTCTATGGACTTGCGAACAATGCGGCGCGCAGTTTCCCGAAAGCGCCGCGCCGCCGCCCGCGTGCCCGGTCTGCGTGGATGAGCGGCAATATGTGAACTGGAACGGCCAGCAATGGCTCGCCCGCGAGGAGATGACGAGAGGTCACAAGCTCGTCTGGCGCGACGATCTCGGCATTCCCGGCATCGCCGTCGAGCCGAATTTTGCGATCGGGCAGCGCGTGCTGCTGGTGCCCACGGCGGATGGCTGCGTGATGTGGGATTGCGTCCCGCTGGTGACCGGCGAGGCCATCGACTACGTCCGTTCGCTAGGGGGTCTGAAAGCAATCGCCGTCTCGCATCCGCATTACTACGGCGCGGTCGCCGACTGGAGCGATGCGTTCGGCGGCGCGCCGGTCTATCTGCACGGCGACGATCGCGCGTTCGTCACGCGGCCGCATCCCGCCATCGTGCCGTGGACCGGCGACATCCATCGGATCGCCGACGATCTCCTGCTGGTGCGGACCGGCGGGCATTTCGCCGGCGGTACGATCATGCACTGGGGCGCGGGCGCAGACGGCCGCGGCGCGCTGCTGACCGGCGACGTCGCGATGGTGGCGATGGATCGCCGCTCGCTCAGCTTCATGTACAGCTTTCCGAACTACATCCCGCTCAATGCCGGCGCGGTGCGGCGGATCGCGCGTGCGGTCGAGCCGCTGGCGTTCGATCGCATCTATGGCGCCTGGTGGGGCCGCAATATCGGCGAGAATGCCAGGGCGGCATTCGACATGTCCGTCCGGCGATATCTCGCGGCGATTTCGTAGGATCCCGCAGCGTTTTCAAGCGAAAGCCTGCCCCGAACTTGATCCGGGGTGGTTTCCGGTTCGCGTGAAGAAAACGCGTCAAAATCAGGAATCCAGAGCCGCGTTTCGATGCTATCGAAACGGGGCTCTAGCGCATCGACCTTGCCAATGCGGCGAAGCGGCGCTCATTATTTTGCTGTCGCGCCGGCTGCATCGCAACGGGTTTGTCCTTTGACTCGTTGAGCCATCCCGAGAGCCGCGACATCAGGCCTGACTGTTCGGAGGCCGTGTGCTCCTGCACGAAGGGATCGGTGTAGCAGCGCGCGCCCGCAGCCTTGGCAATCCGCGCCACGGCGTCGGTCATGGCCGGTGCGCCGGCCGTGTAGACCACGTCGTCCGGCGAGAGCTGCGGCAGATGATCGGTCGGCCGTCCGCTGCGAACGGCATGCGAAATCTTTTGCGGCTCGGATACCATCGGAATCAGCGTGACGTTGGGAAACAGCGCCAGCCGGCACAGGGCAGCGTGCATGTAGAGCGAACGGATGGTCCGCGCCTGCACCACGAACACCAGTTCGCGCTCCGGCTGCTCCATGATCGCGGCGACCGCGACCGACCACATCGGCGCAAAGCCGGTGCCGCTGGCGACGAGCACGATGCGGCCGGGATGGCCTGTCCGGAAGAAAGCGCGGCCGAACGGTCCCGTCAGCTTGACACGATGGCCAGCGCGGATCTCGCGGCCGAGCGCCGACGACACCACGCCGTCGGTCACCTTTCGGATGTGAAAGTGCAGCAGGCGATCGTGCGGACGGCCTTCCAGCGGATAGGTCGGGCTGTAGGACCTTGCCGGAAATCCCTGAAATTGCAGCTTGCAGTACTGGCCGGGAAGGATTTCGAGCGATTTCGGCAATTCGACGTCGACGCCGATCACGTCGGGTGCAAGCTGAACGGTCTCAGCCACGCGCGCCGGCACGGTGGTCGGCTCCGGCGCCGCCTCGATCGCAATCTGCAGATCGGAGATGATCCTCGCCTGGCAGGCATGGATCATGTCGTCGCCACTTGTCTGGCCGCCGAACACCTTGCCGTCGACGAGGTGCACCTTGCAGGCGCCGCAGATGCCGGAGCGGCAGTCGTGCGGAAGATCGACGCCATTCATCAACGCCCAGTCCAGCAACAAGTCGCCGCAGTTGGCGAGAAACGGCTCGTCGTTGACGGTGACCTTGCAAATCTTCTTCATTATTCCACCTCGAGACGAATGGGCCGCACATGTCTTGTGTGTCTGATTTGGCTGTGATCGAACGCCGCGAGCCGCATGGAGACGCCGGTTCTGATCGGCACATCGAATTTGCTCGAGACATCGAGCCGGCGCTTCACCTCGAGCGCCCAATAGCCGGAAGCCCAGCGGGCCGCGCACCTGACGTCGGCGCGGTCGCCTGAAAATTCCCCGTTGACGATCACGCCCGGGATCACCGTTCCAACAGGGATGCGGGCGTCCGCCTCGGTGGAGTAGGGGACCGACTCTTCTTCGGTCATGTACCAGCGCGCGCCGTCGCTCTCGCCGTGATCGGGATCGAGATCGACCGCGCCCATCGCGGCCGTCGTCGTCTCGGCGACCTTGGGCAGGCGAAGCGGGGCGATCAGGCGGCCGCGCTGGGGACCGCCAGAAGTGTCGGCCTCAATGGTGAAATTGTCCTTGTGGTTCGTCGTTCCCGGATCGGCCGCGAAGCCGCCTCTGTAGGGAACGACGTTTGCCGCCTGCATCGGCGTCGGATCCGCCGGCGGCCCGATATGGGCGTCATCCATCCAGCCGGTAGCGCCACCGCTGGTGGCCTTCCACTGCCAGACATCGACGTAGCCGCTCTCCGTGAAATGCAGTCCGCGACCGCTCATGGTCGCTGGCGCGTTCGCAACCGGCCGCGGCCCGGCGTGGAACGTTCGGTCGCCTGCGAGGGTGGCGTCCGACGTGGTCAGCAGCACCGAAAACTTGTCTTCGTTGTATTGCTGCTCGTCTCCGATCCGATAGCCGGAGTGAAGCAGGTGCCATCCGTCGGCTTCCTTGACCAGCGGCAGATGTTTCAGCGAGCGCGTCGAATCCTCCCAGGTGAAGAGGAAATACGCAAAGGTGCCGTCATGCACTGCGCGAACCGTGATCCTGGTTTCGCCCTTGCCGTCGAAATTGCCGCCTTCGCCGGTCAGCAGCGAAAACGGCTTCACGCCGCGCCAGGCCCGGTCCGAGGTGTCGCCGTCGAGGGTCGGCGCGTCGGCGGCGTGGATGCGCGCGATCCGCAGGCGGTCTACCGCAAATTGATCCGTTGCCACGATGAAGGAAGCGCCGGTGATCGCCGCTGCGGCCGCAACGACGAACGCGTTGGCCTGCAGCGTCGGATTTCGCGATTTCGCAGGGCCGGGCCC
>DATCXE010000602.1:0-3994 GCA_036565985.1 Bradyrhizobium sp. | reverse complement strand
ATCATCGCGCAGGAGCTGCCGAAGGACAGAGACCTTTATTGCTCCAATGTCGCCATGATCCACTACGCCAAGGCAGTCGCGCATTCGGCGCTGGGCAATGTCGCCGAGGCCGAGACGGAGAAGTCCTCGTTCATCGCAGCGAAGGCGCGGGTGCCCGAGAGCCGCCGCGTCCACAACAACAAGATGGTCAATCTGCTCGAGGTCGCCGAAGCGATGCTGAATGGCGAGCTGGAGTACCGGAAAGGCAATCATGACGTTGCCTTCGCGCACCTGCGCAAGTCGGTCGAGCTCAGCGACGGACTGCCCTATGACGAGCCGTGGGGATGGATGCAGCCGACCCGCCACGCGCTCGGCGCGCTTCTGCTCGAGCAGGGCCGGATCGACGAGGCCGAAGCGGTATATCGCTCCGATCTCGGCCTTGACGGCAAGCTGAGCCGCGCCTGCCAGCATCCCGATAATCTTTGGTCGCTGCATGGCTTGCATGAATGCCTGGTCCGTCGCGGTGAAAAGACCGAGGCGGCGTTGATCGGGCAGCGGCTCGAACTGGCGCAGGCGCGAGCGGAGATTCCGATCAAGGCGTCGTGCTTCTGCCGACGGATGGATCTGGCGGCCGCATAATGGTTTCCAACCGAGCCCGGTGGCCTTGCGTATTCATTGCATGGTCGGGTGAGGCGCCTCGTTGGAAGCTTTGGCCGTTTTCGTCACAGGCGGCAGCCCGTCGCGCAGCGATGGGAGGTCGGGACAAAGCACGAGCTTGCCCTCGAGACCGCCGGACTCGAGGCGGCGGTGAGCCTCGGCCACCTCGTCGAAGGATATCCGCTCGGCGACACGCGGCCGGATGGCGCCAGTTGCCAAAAGCCCGAACAGCCGCTCCAAGTCCTCCTTGAACCAGGCGGGATGTCGCGCCCGCATCGCGTTGACCGAATAGAAGCGGGCACGCTTGCCGCCGGGCAACAGCCTCCACAGGTACAGGCGCGCGATCTCCATCACGATCGGGAGCATGCGACGCTGTGCCTGCACGCTCGCCGAGAAGCCGATGGCGCAGAGCAGGCCGCCGCGCTTGAGCGCGGCATACGAGCGGCGATAGCCGTCTTCGCCAACGCCATCGACGATGACGTCGAAGCCATCAGGCAGGACGCGCGTGAAGTCCTCACGTTGGTAGTCGATCGGCGTTGCGCCCAACTCCCGGACGAGCGCCATGTGATCGCCGCGCACGGTACCCCACTGCTCGAGGCCGGCCAGCCTCCCGAGCACGAGCAGCGCCTGGCCGACGGCGCCAGCGGCGCCGTGCACGAGCATACGCTGGCCTGGTCGCACCCGCGCTGCGCGGTGCAGAATCTGGTAGGCGGTGGTCCAGCTCAGGATCAGCGTAGCCGCCTCGGCCGCGTCGACGCCTGCCGGCACGCGGGCCACGTCGTCCGCGCGGAGCGTGCGATAGTCGGCGTTGGACCCGACCACTGTCATGTCAGCCACGCGGTCGCCAATCTGAAAGTTGCGCACGCCATCGCCAAGCTGATCGATTTCACCGACAACGTCATAGCCCATCACGAACGGCGGCCGGAGTCGCATCGTTTGCGGGTACAAATGACGCCGGATCAACACCTCGGTGTAATTGAGGCTCGACGCGAGCACACGGACTCGCAGCTCGCCGCGGCCGGCGGTCGGCCGGGGAGCGTCGACCACCTCCAGCCCCTCGGGCTCAACGAAGCGGCTGACTTGAACAACTCGATTGCGCGGACCCATCATGGGCGATCTCCTTGCAATCAGCGCAAGGATTGGCGCCGTTCCGCAGCGGTCTGTTCGCCACGTCGACAAGGACCAAGGATATGGCCGGCGTGGAATTCCGCCTTGATCCAGCTCAAGTCAGCCGCCCGACTTTGGACAGCACTCCCCAATGATTTTGCGCGTTAGCTTCCGCTGAACGAATTATACCCCTGGTCTTCCCAGAAGCCGCCCTTGTAGTCGTTGGTGACTTCCATCGACATCACGTATTTCGGATTCTTGAAGCCGAGCTTGGTCGGCACGCGGATCTTCATCGGGAAGCCGTAGGCGCGCGGCAGGATTTCGTCGCCGAACTTGAACGTCATCTGGGTCTGCGCGTGCAGCGCTGTGGGCATATCGAGCGGCGAGTTGTAACCGTCCTTGTCGGCGCACTGGAACCAGACATATTTGGCGCGCGTATCGGCGCCGATGATCTTGAGAAAATCGCGCAGCGGCGTGCCGGTCCAGCTTCCGATCGCGCTCCAGCCCTCGACGCAGATATGACGCGTCACCTGCTTGACCTGCGGCAGCGCATAGAGCTCTTCCAAAGTCCACGGCTTCTTGTTCTCGACGAGGCCACGCACCTCCAGCTTCCAGCTCTTGCCGTCGACGGTCGGCGCGTCATCGAGATCGTAATAGGCATTGAACGGGAACGGTTTTGTAATCGCGCTTTCCGGGAAGGTCGGCGCCATGGCGTTCGGATTGAACATCAGCGCCTGCACGCCGTCATTGAATTTGGAAACCTGCTTCAGCATCTCTTCAGCCGAGAAACTGTCGGTCACATCGCAGCCAGTCAGAAGCGTCAGCGCGCCAAGGCTGGCGCCGCCCGAGATGAATCGCCGGCGCGTCAGATCCGGCATGGTCTTGACGGCGTCCCGAACGAGAAGCGTCTTGTCGACGCCGGGAATGAGAAGGTTTCGCATCCGGCCCATGACCGTGCTCCCTTGAACTAGCGGCCGATGATCATGGCACGCAGGCTCTTCGGCACCAGAAGGGCGAGCGCGACATGGACCACCATGAAGGCGACGATCGCCGCCATACAGAAGAAGTGAACGTAGCGGGCGGCATCGTAGCCGCCGAACAGCGCCGTCAGGTATTGCAACTGCACCGGCTTCCAGATCGCCAGGCCCGACAGCACGATCAGGATGCCGACGACGATGACGCCGGCGTACAGGAGCTTCTGCACCTGGTTGTACCTGGTGAGATCCTCGTGCGAGAGCTTGCCGGTCAGCGCCGCCTTGGTATCCGAGATCACGCCCTCCGGCGTGATCGGCAGCAGCTTCTTGCGGAACCGGCCGGTGGCAAGTCCCACCGTCAGATAGATCAGGCCGTTGACCATCAACAGCCACATCGCGGCGAAATGCCAGAGCAGCGCCCCGGCGAGCCAGCCGCCCAGCGTGATGCTCGAGGAAAAGCTGAAATTGAACAGCGGCGAGGCGTTATAGATCTGCCAACCCGACATGATCATCAGCACCATCGCAAACGCGTTGGTCCAGTGCACGGCCCGCACCCAGGCCGGCTGGATGACCTTCTGCCTGGTCGAGGTGGCTTGCTCGTCGCTGACTGTAAGGGCCGACATGGTTGTTTCCCGCTTGCAGTTCCTTGACCGGTTATACGCCCGGAACCGGGTTTCCGTTACTGCCGTAACGCAATCAAATTGCCGCATGGAGAGCATCGCGTTCACAAAAAGGCGAGCCGGGTTGCCCCGGCCCGCCAATCCCACGCACCCAGTTGGGACCAGTCAGGTGCGCGCGGGATCAGGATGCCGGCAGCAGCACGGTGTCGACCACGTGGATCACGCCGTTCGACTGGTTGACGTTCGAAATCGTCACCGTCGAGGAACCGCCCTTGGCGTCGATGATCCAGACCTTGCCGTCAGACTTCTTGACCGTCAGTTCTTCGCCTTCGGCGGTCTTGAGCTTCTTGCCGTCGGTCAGGTCGGACGCCGCAAGCTTGCCGGGCACGACATGGTAGGTGAGGATCTTGGTCAGGGTCGCCTTGTTCTCAGGCTTCACCAGCGTCTCGACGGTGCCGGCCGGCAGCTTGCCGAAGGCGGTGTTGGTCGGCGCGAACACCGTGAACGGGCCCTTGCCTTGCAGCGTTTCGACGAGACCGGCGGCCTTCACGGCGGCAACCAGCGTGGTGTGATCCTTCGAGTTGACGGCGTTCTGGACGATGTTCTTGGAGGGGAACATCGCGGCGCCGCCGACCATCACGGTCTTTTCCTGAGCGC
>DATCXE010000591.1:0-7194 GCA_036565985.1 Bradyrhizobium sp. | reverse complement strand
CACCCGTGCGGAGGCAAATATCGGCGTCTGGCCGGAGCCAGATATCACCGCGAGAACGTCGCGGCGGTAGACCCGGCGATGGCCTCCCGGGGTTTTCCAGGAAGGGATCGAGCCGCCCTCGATCAGAAGCTGCGCGGTGCGAACCGAGACGCCCAGAATCTTGGCAGCCTCCGCCGTTGTCAGGATTTCCTTGTCCATAGCGTCCATCTCTGCCCCCGACCGTGCGCCGGCCACCGTCGTCCCAGACCTCACAATGTCGTGCTCCCGCTTATGTTGACAAGAGCGCCTGATTCCTATTTTGATAAATTTGGTGATAATGATATATTTGATAAATCTGGTAAACTGCTTTCGCGCCGCGTGGCGGATGCGAACTGCCGAGGCCCATCCTTTTTCCAAGAGGAGCCCATGCCCTAGCCCAAGCCCTCCCTACTCATCCCTGGAGTCGTCCGCGCCCGACAAGAAATGTGGCTCGGTCAAAAAACCCAGGAAACCTCAGCCGCAAGAACGGCGCGATCCGTGACGCCGTTCGTCTGCCCCGCTTCCCGCCGGCGGCTGCCTCCTTTCTTTTTCCCACCGGCGCCTGCCCGGGACGTTGCGTTCCCCGGCACCGCTCACTTGCCTGGAGTACACCCATGAATGATTTTCTGCCCTCTGATCTTCCGGAGTTTGCGGACCGCGTTGCCGCCAATCAGCGCCGGCTCAGCGAGAGTCCTCGCGGCAGCTACGACTTCATCGTCTGCGGCGCCGGCAGCTCCGGCTCAGTCGTGGCACGGCGCCTTGCCGAAAATCCGTCCGTCGAGGTCCTGCTGATCGAAGCCGGCGGCAGCGACGAGGTGCCGACTGTAATGGAGCCGGCGGCGTGGCCGGCCAACCTCGGCAGCGCGACCGACTGGGGTTTTGTCGCGGAGCCCAACCCCCATCTGAACGGCCGCGCCATTCCGATGTCGATGGGCAAGGTGCTGGGCGGCGGCTCCAGCATCAACGTGATGGTGTGGGCGCGCGGCCACCGCAGCGATTGGGACTTCTTCGCCGAGGAAACCGGCGATCAGTCCTGGGGCTATGACGCGGTCTCGAAGATCTTCCGGGAGATCGAGAACTGGCAAGGCACGCCCGATCCGCGCCATCGCGGCACCGGAGGCCCCGTCTTCGTGCAACCCTCGCCCGATCCCGGACCCGCCGCGGTGGCGATGCTCGGCGCGGCGAAAGAGATCGGCATTCCGACCTTCGCAAGCCCGAACGGCGAGATGATGGAGGGCGATGGCGGCTGCGCCTTCACGGACGTGCTGATCCGCAACGGCCGGCGCCACTCCATCTTCCGCGCCTACACTTACCCGTTTCTCGACCGGCCCAATCTCACGCTGCTGACCGGCACGCAGGTGACCCGCGTCCTGATCGAGCGCGGAAGCGCTGTCGGCGTCGAGGCGGTCCATGAAGGCCGGATGCTGCGGTTCGATGCGGCCAGAGAAGTGATACTCGCGCTGGGCGCGGTGCAGACGCCGGCGGTGCTGATGCGCTCCGGCATCGGCGCCGAGCGCGAGCTTCGATCGCTCGGCATCCCCATGGTCCAATACCTGCCCGGTGTCGGCCAGAACCTGCAGGATCACGTGTCGTTCGGATGCATCTGGGAGTATCGCGAGCCGGTGGCGCCGCGCAACAGCGGCAGCGAGGCGACGCTGTACTGGAAATCCGACTCGGCGCTCACGAACCCGGACCTGCTGTTCTGTCAGGCCGAGTTTCCGGTGCCGAGCCCGGAAACCGCGGGCCGCGGCACGCCGGCACACGGCTGGACGATGTTCGCCGGTCTCGCTCTGCCGAAGAGCCGAGGCAGGGTCAGCCTGCGCAACGCCGAGCCGCTCGCAACGCCGCGGCTCGAACTCAACACCCTGTCGCATCCCGATGACGTGACGGCGGCGATCGCCTGCGTCGAGGTGTGCCGCGCGCTCGGCAACAGCAGCGCCTTCGAGCCGCTGGTGACGCGCGAGTCGATGCCCGGCCCTCTCGGCGCCGCCGAGATGGAGCGCTTCGTGCGCGACTCCGCGGTGACCTACTGGCACCAGACATGCTCCGCGAAGATGGGACGCGATGCGATGTCCGTGGTCGACAGCAAGCTCAAGGTCTACGGCATCGACCGGCTTCGCATCGCCGACGGCTCGGTGATGCCGCGGATCACCACGGGGAACACGATGGCGCCATGCGTCATCATCGGAGAGAAAGCGGCCCGCGCGCTGCGCGACGAGCACAATATATGAATATGACCGCCGCCATATGACCGCCGCTCGCCGGTAGCGCGATAGCAGCGGATGTGCCGGCGCCCGCTCCATCGCTCGGCACTTCACGAGAATTTGCCGCCCCTCGACGGAAGATGCCAGGGGCGGCTGGTACGTTGCGAAGTGCGTCCTGTCATCACTACGCGAGCGCCATGGCGCTCGTCGGCGGGCGCGCAATCGCGTGACCCGTTCGCTCCATCCGGGCTGCGAAGCTAAGGCTTGCCTGTGAAGTTGCGTCGCAGCCTGTCGGCAAACCACAACGCAGCAATGACGACGAACGAGAGAACGAACAGTTCTCCGGTCAATACAAAAGCCTGCTCTGCGGGTGACATGGATCCCTCCATTGCTGGCTTCGTTCGATCGCCGCTTGATGCCAGCGTGCGACCGACGGGTGGTGGCCCGCGTACATTGCCTGCAACCGGCCAACCAACCTTGCGATAGATCAATTTTGGAGCGATCCCGTCGCCGGCGAAGGGATCGTGCACTTTCCGCGCGCGGGATTTTCTCCTCATCCGGGTGCAGCGCACCGGAACCCACGGGAACCTTCTGATTTGGTTGCCGTTGTGCCGCCATGGCCAAAGCAACCGTAAAATCGTCAGCTAAGAAGCCCGCCGCGAACAAACCCGCAGAGGGAGGCGACAAGCCGGATTCCGAGGAGAAATCGGAATTCGTCGAGGTCGTCGCCGAGGGCGGCGACCATGTCGAGCCGCCGCCGCCCGAAGTCATCGAGCCTGACCCCGAGATGACCGAGGAAGAGGCCGCGCAGGCGCGCAAGGATTATCTGCTGACACGGTTCTGGATCAGCGCGCGGGGCTATTGGGGCAAAGGCGGCGACAGGCTGGCATGGCTGTTCACGATCGGGCTGCTGCTGCTGATCGTCGCCAATGTCGGCTTTCAATACGGCATCAACGTCTGGAACCGCGCAATCTTCGACGCCATCGAGAAGCGCGATGCTGGCACCGTCTACTATCTCACCGCGGTATTCTTCCCGCTCGCCATCGGCAGCGTGCTGCTTGGCGTCGCGCAGGTGTTCGCCCGCATGGGCATCCAGCGCCGCTGGCGCGCCTGGCTGACCAACTCGGTGATATCGCGCTGGCTCGCGAATGGCCGCTACTACCAGCTCAACCTCGTCGGCGGCGATCACCAGAACCCGGAATATCGTATCGCGGAAGATCTGCGGATCGCGACCGACTCGCCGGTGGATTTCGTCGCCGGCGTGACGTCGGCATTCCTCTCGGCCGCGACCTTCATCGTCGTGCTCTGGACCATCGGCGGTGCGCTCACAGTCACGCTGGGCGGCTCGACCGTCACCATCCCGGGTTTTCTCGTGATCGCCGCCGTCATCTATGCCGCCATCGCCTCGGGCTCGATCATGACGATCGGGCGTCGCTTCGTGCAGGTGTCCGAAGACAAGAACCAGGCCGAAGCCGAATACCGCTACGCGCTGACGCGGGTTCGCGAGAACGGCGAGAGCATCGCGCTGCTCGGCGGCGAGCAGGAGGAACGCGACGGCATCGACAAGACCTTTACGAAGGTGCTGCGGCAGTGGGCGCGGCTGGCCGGCCAGCATATGCGCACCACGCTAGTGTCGCAGGGATCAAATCTCATTGCGCCCGTGGTGCCGCTCTTACTGTGCGCGCCGAAGTTTCTCGACGGCAGCATGACGCTCGGACAGGTGATGCAGGCGGCTTCCGCCTTCACCATCGTGCAGACCGCGTTCGGCTGGCTGGTGGACAATTATCCGCGGCTGGCCGACTGGAACGCCTGCGCGCGCCGCATCGCCTCGCTGATGATGTCGCTCGACGGCCTCGAACGCGCCGAGCAGGGCGACGGCATCGGCCGCATCAAGCGCGGCGAGACCGAAGTAGGCGGCCCGATGCTGAGCCTCAACGATTTCTCGGTGACGCTCGACGACGGCACCGCTGTTGTCGGCGAGACCGAGGTGGCGGTCGATCCCGGCGAGCGGTTGCTAGTCGCCGGCGAATCCGGCACCGGCAAGAGCACGCTGGTCCGTGCGCTGGCCGGGCTGTGGCCATGGGGCGGCGGCAGCGTCAATTTCCATCCCGACCGCCGGCTCTTCATGCTGCCGCAGAAGCCCTACATACCGTCCGGCACCCTGCGCCGCGCCATCGCCTATCCCGGCGCTGCCGACGACTGGACGGTCGAGGGGATCGGCGACGCCCTGCACAAGGTCGGCCTCGATCATCTCAAGGAGAAGATCGAGGAAGAAGGGCCGTGGGACCAGACGCTTTCCGGCGGCGAGAAGCAGCGGCTCGCATTCGCGCGACTGCTGCTGCACAACCCCGACATCATCGTGCTGGACGAGGCGACGTCCGCGCTCGACGAAAAGAGCCAGGACAAGATGATGGAGACCGTCATCAAGGAGCTGCCGAACGCCACCATCGTCAGCGTCGCCCATCGCGCCGAGCTCGAAGCATTCCATAGCCGCAAGATCGTGCTGGAACGGCGCAAGGGCGGCGCGAAGCTCGTCAGCGACGTCGACCTGATCCCGCGCAAGGGCAAACGCCGCCTGCTCGGCCGCTTCCTGCGCTCGCGCAAGGGAGCGAAGAAGGCGGCGTGATGCCATAGTGGCCCGCATTCGGCAGCATAGCGGACAGGATGGGCAGCCCGCGGCCTAGCTATTCGAACGCAAATATCCGCTTCCAGTCCTTCTTCATGTCGACCACCGTCCACCTGTTCACCGCTGCCGCGTCCAGCGCCAGGTCGAGCTTGCCGAAATGCGAATGCCGGTCGTAGGCATATTCGCGCTCCGCATCGGTATGGTGGACGATCAGGCCGAACCGGGGACCGCTGGCGCCGAGCGTCGTCCATTGCAGCATTTCGAGATCGCCGTCGGAGTTGCCGAAGGCGGCGATGGGACGACGACCGATATGCTCGTTGATGCCGATCGGCTTGCCGGCCTTGTCGTCGACGAAGTTGATATCGGGCAGGCGGAACAGAAGCGGTATGGTATCGCGCATTTCAAACCGGGTCTTGATCGACGATCCGACGACCTGCTCCGGAGGTATTCCATAGATCCGTTCGGTCCACGGGCGCATGAATTCGATGCCGCCGCCTGAAACGATGAAGGTCTTGAAGCCGTTGGCGCGGAGATAGGCGAGCAGTTCAAGCATCGGCTGGTAGACCAGTTCGGTGTACGGCCGCTTGAAGCGGTGATCGCGCGCCGTCGCCAGCCAATCCGTGACGATCTTCTCGAACTCTGTCGTGGACATGCCGGCATGCGTCACCGCGATCAATTCGACCAATCCCTTTTCGCCGGACGCGGCCAGCGCCTTCATGTCGCCGTCCAGCACCGCGGCGAACGGCTGCCTGGTCTTCCATTCCGGGTTCATCGGCGCCATGGCCCTCACGCGGTCGAGCGCGAAGGCCAATTGCACGTACATCGGCTGCTCGACCCAGAGCGTGCCGTCATTGTCGAAGGTCGCGACGCGCTGATCGACCGGCACGAGGTCGGACCCGCCTTGCGTCGTGACGCGCGCCACGAAGTCGAGGATCGACGATTTGGTCGCGCCGTCGTTCCAGGAGGGGAGCGGATCGCGCTGCGCCTGCGCCAGCGCCGCGGTCGAGCGAAACGAGGCAGAGAGCAACGGAAGCATCGCCAGCGACGAAATCAGCGCGCGGCGATCGATGCCTGGAAACGGCTTTATCAATTTCGCGACCGGCTCCCTGGGGCCACGGTCGCAGCGAGCAGGTGGCCAGACGTTCTTCGCAAAGCCCATCATACGCTCCTTGTGGAATCTCCGGATACCGGGACAAGCGGCCGGCCCTTTGGACCGGCCACGTTTGCTCCTGTTCTGTGCGCTCTGGCGTTCGCAGCTAGTCGCTGCGACCGGCAATTTTGGCCTGCTTGACCTGTTGCAGCACTTGATCGAGGTTGTAGCTCGCCGGGTCCTGCAGCGGCGGGTACGGAATATAGCTCTCGAGCTCTTTCAGCCACAGCGCCTGCCCGATCGGCAGCATGTTCCAGTCATAGACGTAGGCTGTTGAAGGGGAACCGATTACGCCGCCCAGACCCATGAGTGTCTTGTACTGTGCACCGATCGAGGTCTCGAACGGATCCCGCTTGATGTTGACGACCTGGGCCCAGTGATAGGGAAGCGCTCCGGCAATGAAGCCCTGCGGCGCGTCGGACACCATCGTGAAGTAGATCTTCCAGTTCTTGTAGCGGACCGCCGACGGATCCTTGCCCGAATAGTAGAAGAAGGTATCGCGCGCCGACTTCTCCGAACGCCCGGTGAGGTATTCGGTCTGATCGACGCCGTCGAGCGTGGTCTTCACGATGCCGGGATATTGGCCGGCCTCGATGCGCTTCTTCAGCGCGTCTCCCTTTGCCCCACCCCCGATATTGACAAATGTGGGTAGCCAATCGAGTGACGCGAAGATGTCGTTCTTGATCGTGCCGGGCTTGATGACCCCCGGCCAGCGAACGAGCGCCGGAGCGCGCATGCCCCCTTCCCAGGTGCTCAGCTTGCCGCCCTTGAACGGAGTGGTCCCGCCGTCCGGAAAAGTGATGGTCTCGGCGCCATTGTCGGTCGTGAACACGACGATCGTGTTGTCGAGTTGCCCCATATCCTCGAGCTTCTTCAGCACATAGCCGATGTTGTCATCCAGCTGCTTCATGCCGGCCTCGTTGAGGCCCCAGTCCTTGCCACCGGGCTCGCCAACCATGGCCGCGTACTTGTCATTCAGCACGGTCGTGATGTGCATGCGCGCGGGGTTGTACCAGACGAAGAAAGGCTTACCCGTCGTCTTCGGGTCGTTGCGATCGATGAAGTCGATGACCTTGGCCGAAATCTCCTCATCGACACCCTTCGATCGCTCAAGTGTTAGCGGACCCTGATCGACGCACTGCTGGGTCCTGGCGCTGCCATCCGACTTGCACGACAGGACGTTGCGCGGAGGCGTC
>DATCXE010000578.1:0-6080 GCA_036565985.1 Bradyrhizobium sp. | reverse complement strand
GCTCCGGCCGCGGGTGCCAAGGCGCCTGCCGGTGGTGGCGACAAGAAGAAGTAAGCGAACGCGGGATGCCGGGGATGCCGCGCCATGCGCCTGTTTGTTGGCCTGGGTAACCCCGGCGCGAAATACGCGAACAACCGGCACAACATCGGCTTCATGGCCGTCGATGAAATTGCGCGGCGTCATGGTTTCGCACCATGGCGCCGCCGCTTTCAGGGCGAGACAGCCGAAGGCTCGCTCGATCATGAGAAAGTCGTCCTGCTGCGGCCGACCACCTACATGAACGAGTCCGGGCGCGCGGTTCAGGAAGCTGCCAACTTCTTCAAGCTTTCTGCCGACGAGATCACGGTCTTTCAGGACGAACTCGAATTGCCGGCGGCGAAGGTGCGCGTCAAGGTCGGCGGCGGCATCGCCGGCCACAACGGGCTGCGCTCGATCTCGTCGCATATCGGCAACGACTATCGCCGGGTGCGGCTCGGGATCGGTCACCCCGGCATCAAGGAACTGGTGCATAGCCATGTGCTGTCGGACTTTGCGAAGAGCGACCGGCCGTGGGTCGAGGCCCTGTGCCAGGCGATCGCAGATAATGCCGGCCTGCTCGTGACGGGCAAGGATTCGACGTTCCAGAACAAGGTGCACCTGGCGCTGCAGGCCAAGGGATTTTTCGAGAAGGGCGATGGTGACGCCAAGGGCGGCAACTGACATCGCGAACGGACTTCAGGACGCAATATGGGATTCAAATGCGGTATCGTTGGCCTGCCCAATGTCGGCAAGTCGACGCTGTTCAACGCGCTGACCGAGACGGCAGCGGCGCAGGCGGCGAATTATCCGTTCTGCACCATCGAGCCGAATGTCGGCGAGGTCGCCGTGCCTGATCCCCGGCTCGACAAATTGTCCGATATCGCCAAGTCCGCTCAGATCATCCCGACACGGCTGACCTTCGTGGATATCGCTGGCCTCGTGCGCGGCGCGTCGAAGGGCGAAGGCCTCGGCAACCAGTTCCTTGCCACCATCCGTGAGGTCGATGCGGTGGCGCATGTGGTGCGCTGCTTCGAGGATTCGGACATCACCCATGTCGAAGGTAAGATCGCGCCGCTGGCCGACATCGAGACCATTGAAACCGAGTTGATGCTGGCCGACCTCGACAGCCTGGAGAAGCGCGTCGACAATCTGGCCAAGAAGGCCAAGGGCAACGACAAGGACGCCAAGGAACAGCTCGAACTCGTCAATCGCGCGCTGGTGCTGCTGCGTGAGGGCAAGCCCGCACGGGCGCTCGAGCGCAAGCCGGAAGAGGAGCGCGCGTTCCGCATGCTCGGCCTGTTGACCTCCAAGCCGGTGCTGTACGTTTGCAACGTCGAGGAAAGCTCGGCGAAGGACGGCAACGGCTTCTCGAAGCAGGTGTTCGAACACGCGAAGAAGGAAGGCGCGGTTGCGGTGGTGATTTCCGCGAAGATCGAATCCGAGATCGCGACCCTGTCGCGCGAGGAGCGCGCCGAGTTTTTGGATACGCTGGGCCTGGAAGAGGCCGGTCTCGACCGCCTGATTCGCGCCGGCTACCAGCTGCTCGACCTCATCACCTATTTCACGGTGGGGCCGAAGGAGGCCCGCGCCTGGACCATCAACCGCGGCACCAAGGCGCCCGCCGCGGCCGGCGTGATCCATACCGATTTCGAAAAGGGCTTCATCCGGGCCGAGACCATCGCCTATCCCGACTATGTCGCGCTAAACGGCGAAGCCGGCGCCCGCGATGCCGGCAAGCTGCGGCTGGAAGGCAAGGAATATGTCGTCGCCGACGGCGACGTCATGCATTTCCGGTTCAATACCTGACGCTGGCATCGCGTGCCCCGGACGCGGCGCAGCGCGTTAGCGGTGCGCTGCAGAGCCGGGGCCGATCCGGCGTGGGTCCCGGCTCTGCGGAGCAGCGTAAAGAACGCTGCACCGCGTCCGGGACACGAAGCTACCGCATCTGTCCCTGATCGCGGATCGCGCCGAGATGCTCGTTGATGCGGAAGACGATCAGGATGAATTCCGCGGCGATCCGCGCAAAGATCACGCCGACAACGACGCTGGCGATCGAGGTCAACAGCAGGACGAACCCGTAGAACGGACTGATCGCCATCGCTGACAGTGCCGACAGGATTCCGGCAATCCCGAACAGCGCGATCACCGCCATGATAAGCCAGTAGAACGTCTTGATGATCGTGGGTGTTATGAATCTATCCCACTGAAACAGATCCTGGAAGTCGAACATCGGTGGTTCTCCGGCGGGTCAAGTAAGCTGGTTCCATCAGACATACGGCTAACCCCGAAAATTGCTTCGGGCAAGTCAAGGTCGAGCGCCACGGACGGTGCTCGCCCTCAGCGAGATAGCTATGCGGATGGGCGAGTTGAGAATGCCGCAAATAAGGGCCACAATCGGGCCTCTCCACAGGAAATCCTCAGTCCACATCGCAATCCGAATCCAAATTTCATGACAACGCTGACTTTCGAAGACTTCAAGCCCGGCCATTTCGGCACGTTCGGACCGCGTCACGTCACGCGCGAGGAGATTCTGGCGTTCGCCGCCGAATACGACCCGCAGCCGATGCATCTGGACGAGGCGGCCGCCAATGCCTCGATGCTGAAGGGGCTGTCCGGCTCGGGCTGGCACCTCGGCTCGCTGATGATGCGGATGCTGTTCGACGGCTTCATCGGCCGCACGGCCTCGCTCGGCTCGCCCGGCGTCAACGAGATGCGCTGGATGGCGCCACTGCGCCCGGGCGACGATCTGACGCTGGATGTAGAAGTTGCGGAGGCCAGGATCTCGCGCAGCCGTCCCGAGACCGGCATCGTGACCTTCAAGGGCACGATCCGCAACGCGGCCGGCGTGGTGCTGTGCCAGATGGAATCACCGATCATCGTGCGCCGGCGCGCCGAGACAGGAGCGGCTTAGCGATGCGTTTCTTCGAGGACGCCGAGATCGGCGCGCAACGCGAGTTTGGCTCGTTCACCTTTACCGCCGAGGACATCAAGAGGTTCGCCGCCCAGTTTGATCCCCAGCGCTTTCACCTCGATGAGGAGGAGGGCCGCAAATCCCTGTTCGGGGGACTGGCGGCATCGGGCTGGCACGTCGCCGCGGTGTGCATGAAGCTTCTGGTCGCCGACGGCAAGCGCCTGGCCGCCGAGGCGGCCGCGCGCGGTGAGCAGGTCGCGGTCGGGGGACCCTCGCCGGGCTTTCGTGAATTGCGCTGGATCAAGCCGGTGCTGGCTGGCGACACCATTCGCTATTCGAGCCGGATCGAAACCAAGCGAACCTCGGAGAAGCGTCCCGAGTGGGGCATCCTGCAGATCCGCAATACCGGCACCAATCAGCGCGGCGAAGTGGTGTACTCGTTCCTCGCGACCGCCTTCGTGCAGCGGCGGAATCCGGGCTCCTGAACCGCACGCCCGACATGGTTAGCGAATCGTTTGTCCGGCTCATCGCGGTTGATGGAGCCGCGGAACGAATTTTTCGCTAACGCATTTTGAACCTATTCCCTGCCATATGCGTCTCAGGGGAAGTACCGAGGGGATGACCATGGCAGACCGCAGCGGCCTGAAATTCGTCGGATTTATCTTCGCCACCGTCACGATGGCGGTGATGCTGACCACCGCAATGGTGGTCAAGACCTATGCCGACGGCGTTTACACGATCGAGGACACCTCGTTCGTCAGCGAATAATTCGAGACCTGGTAACCATGCCCGCTGATTCGCCAAAGAATCAGCTGCTCCAGATCAGCGCCATCACGACCACGGATGCCAGCAGCAGTCCGATGAAACGGATCGCAATGCTGCCGACGCTGTGCTGCGAGTGCTGCAGCGGAATCCGGTCCGCATTGTCGGGCTGAACGCTTTCCATCGACAAGATCCCCAGTATTCCAGTTCTCGGACTTCACTCCCGGAGGACCGCTGCCCTTGATCGCGGCCACATCCGGCAGTCCGGATCAGTTCGACCAAACGAAACCGCCGCGCCCCAGTTGTAGGAGGCGGCGGCCGGTCAGGTCTTTGCGAAATGCGCTTAGCTGTTGCGCAGTCCGTCGGCGGCGCGCTTCCACTGCGTGACGTTGTCGGCGATCATGCGCGTCGACTTCATCGCGGCCTGGCTGAGCTGCGCGTAGCCGGAAATCTCGCGCTGAACGCGCTGGCCTTCGGCATGCAGGAGGTCGCGCAGGCTCTCGAGTTCGGAAATCAGCTTCTCGATTTCCGCCAGCGAGGTTCCGGCGACGCGCTGGATCAGCGAGTTGACGTTGTTGACGGTGGCTTCGGCACTGGGATCGAGCGGCGCGGTTTCCGCGGCTACCGCCGGCCGGCGCAGATAGGCGATGTCATTGCGAACGAAATCACGGATGCCGGCCTCGACTTCGGTGACGGCAGCGAGATTGTTGTCGCCTTCCTCGGTGGCTTCGATTTCTTCGGAACGAATGGTCGCGTTCATCGGCTATTCCTTTGTTTCGCTTTCAAGTGAGCGCTGTTTCGCTTTCAAGTGAGCGCGGACGTCCCCGCACGACGAAGTGATGCACCGGCATCTGCGCTTCCGATTTTGGCCGCATCTTGGCCAATGTGCGGCAATGATGGATCATTCTCGGGGGCGGGGGTCTCTCGGCCGGCGATTGTGGCCTACCAGCTACGCTTGAACCCCGCGCTGACGTTGGCGTTGGCAGCGCCGGAGGGCGTTTCGCCGATCGAGCCGGAGATGGTGACGCCGTCGAGCAGCTTCTGTTCGGCGCCGACCCTGCGCAGCCATTTGTCGTCCGAGGTCGACATCGTCTGCCCGGCGATCAAGCTGGTCCCGGTGTCGGCGATGCTGAGCCTCGCGGACTGGTCGGCTTCGTAGCTGCGCGTGGGATGGCTGATGATGCCGGGCACCGGCACGATGCCCTGCTGGATCAGGTTGTAGCCGTTCTGCAGGGTCAGCGAATATTGCTCGTCGAGCGGCAGCGACTTGCTCAAGGTGGTGCCGAGCCTGCTCTGCTCCTGTCCGGGGTCGATGCGGGCTTCGACCGAGGTCCTGTCCCAGATCGAGCCGACGCCGGGGGCGGATATCGCCGCCCAGGCGGTGCCGGACGATTGCGGCAGGCTGCCGCCATTGGCGAGTTTTTCGGAAAGCTGTTCGGACGTGGTCAGCGTGCCTTGCCGGGCGACCGTCATGTCGGCGCCGATACGCGTGTCCCAGAACGGCGTAATCGATTGCCTGACCGACACGGCGGAAGTGCCGTTCGGCCGGTGGCTGGACGACCAGGAGGCTTCCGGGGCGTCTGCGCCGTTTGCCGCTACGCTCTTCTTCGGCTCCGGACCCGCCAACGGCCACAGGTCGGTGTTGAGCAGGCTCCAGTCGAGCTTGCTGACGTCGATATCCTTCATGATGTCGGCGTCGCCGGCGTCGGGCGCGGCCGCAGCTTCTTCCTCCGCCGCGGCCATATCCGGATCTTCGTCAGCCGGCGGCGTTTGCGCCGTTGCCGCCAGAATCGTGGCCAGACTGACACCGGCCACCAGCATTGGCAGTCGCGCCCAGCTCATTCGTCGTGTGGAAGCCATTGCCCGCCCGCATTCCCAGTCTCGCCAAGGATGCGTTTATTCTGGTGCAAAATTATGACGGGTGCGAGTGCGGAGTGATCACACAACCGTCATGGCCGGGCGTAGTCTGCCTTGCGCAGACTACGTGCGCTTGTCGCGCGCCCGGCCACCCACGCCTTTCTGGGGCTGGCGAAGAAAGACGTGGATGCCCGGTCGGCTCGCGAAAGACGCGCTCTCGGCCGGACATGACGAAGGGTGAGATCGAGGAGGGCGCGCTACACCGCCATGCGGGGCAGGTGGATCGGATAGCCCACGGTCTGCTCGACCAGATCGAACGTATCGACCAGGACACGGAAGTTGGTGAGGCGGCCTGCGCTGAACTGCGCGAAATGGGCGATGCGCAGGCTGATCGGCTTGTTCGAATCCAGCGCCGTCAGCGAATAGCGCATCATCGAGGACGCCGCATCGACTCCCAGCATGATTGATTCGCGGTCGAAGCGGTGGACGCGGAAATTATCCGCGATCTGCCTGATGACCTCGATCACGGCGG
>DATCXE010000563.1:0-5199 GCA_036565985.1 Bradyrhizobium sp. | reverse complement strand
GGCTACCGATGGCGGCAAGACGATCATCGCCGGCAACGAGCGCGTGATCCGCGCGCGGTTGAGCGACGCGAAATTCTTCTACGAAACCGACCTGAAGACGAAGCTCGAATCTCGTCTGCCGAAGTTCGATCAGATCGTGTTCCACGAAAAGCTCGGCACCCAGGCCGAGCGCATCAAGCGGATCGAGCGCCTGGCTGCCGAGATCGCGCCGTTGGTCGGCGCGGACGTGGAGAAAGCCAAGCGCGCGGCGCAACTGGCAAAAGCAGATTTGCTGACCGAGGTCGTCGGCGAATTCCCTGAACTGCAGGGCTTGATGGGCAAGTACTACGCGCTTGCGCAAGGCGAGGACGCCTCCGTCGCCGCTGCGAGCGAGGAGCATTACAAGCCGCAGGGCCCTGCCGATCGCGTTCCGACCGATCCGGTGAGCGTGGCGGTCGCACTGGCTGACAAATTGGACACGCTGGTTGGCTTCTGGGCGATCGACGAGAAGCCGACGGGAAGCAAGGACCCTTATGCGCTCAGGCGAGCGGCGCTGGGTGTGATCAGGCTGATCGTTGAAAATGCGCTTCGGCTGGCGATCCTGAACGTGGCGAAGTCGGCGATATCCGGATTGCTTGAAACCGGAACGAGGCAAGCGTTAATTGATTCCGATAAGCTGCCGTCCGACCTCCTCGCCTTCTTCGCCGACCGCCTGAAAGTCCAGCTCCGCGACCAGGGAGCGCGTCACGATCTCGTCGATGCCGTGTTCTCGCTCGGCGGTCAGGATGACCTGTTGCTGGTGGTCCGCCGCGTCGAGGCGCTGGGCAAGTTTTTAGACACCGATGACGGCAAGAACCTGCTTGCGGGAACGAAGCGGGCATCCAATATCCTCTCGATCGAGGAGAAGAAGGACAAGCGGTCGTTCGACGGCGCGCCGGATGCCGGGCTTTACAGGTTGGCTGAGGAAAAGGCGCTGGCGAAGGCGATCGATCAGGTCAAGGGCGAGGCCGGAGCCGCCGTGGCCAAAGAGGATTTCGCCGGCGCCATGAGTGCGATGGCGAAACTGCGCCCGGCGGTCGATGCGTTTTTCGACAAGGTCAAGGTCAATGACGATGAACCTGCCGTGCGCGAGAATCGACTAAAGCTGTTGAACGAAATCCGCGCTACCACCCGCGCGGTCGCGGATTTTTCGAAGATCGAAGGCTAGCCCATGGACCGACAGACGCTCGCCGCCTACGACTTGAATGCGGCGGCGTTCGCGGAAGACTGGCACGGTCAGCCTGCACCGGTTGATCTTCAGGAAGTCGTCGAGCGGTTTTTCATCAGGGGCGGGACCTCGGCCGATATCGGCTGCGGCGGCGGCCGCGAGGTCGCCTGGCTCAATGCCAACGGTTTTCCAACCGTCGGCTTCGATGCCTGCCAGGGTCTGCTGGACGAAGCGCGCCGGCGGCATCCCGGCTTCAAGTTTGCACAGGCGGAACTGCCCGAACTGCGCGGCATCGGCACGTTCGACAACGTGCTGTGCGAGACCGTAATCATGCACCTCGAGCGCAAGCAGATTGCGCCATCGGTTCGCCGCCTGCTGGATATCGTCAAGCCGAGCGGCATCCTGTACCTGAGCTGGCGCGTCACCGAGAATGCCGATCAGCGCGACACCCAGGGAAGGCTCTACGCAGCGTTTGATGCCGCGCTCGTGCTGTCTGAATTGAAGAACGCGACGGTATTGCTCGACGAAGAGGCCGTCAGCGCTTCGTCGGGAAAGAATATCCACCGGCTGGTCGTGAAGAAGGCCGGGCTGGAAATCAGGGAATAGCAGATTCTCGGTGCCCCGGACGCTGCGCACGAACAGGTCCCCGCTCTGCGGAGCATCGCTACGCGCTGCGCCGCGCCCGGGACACGCGACCTGCGCCAATGAAAACCCCGCCCGGAGGGGACGCCGAGCGGGGCTTCATGTCCGGTCGTATCACGCGCACATCCGCTTGCGCGGCGCCCGGACCAACCGTTCAGGGATCGAGACTAATCGACCACCTGAACGATGCGACGCGAGCGCGGTTCGACCAAGATCGTCTGGCCGTTCACCACGGTGTAGCGATAGGGCGTGGAGCCGAACGACTGCGGCACGTCGTAATAGGTTACGCCGGCTTCCGGCAGCACGGTACCGACCACGACGCGCTCGGAGATCGTGAAATCCGGCACGCGCTCACGCACGATATATTCACGGAAGGCTGAACGTTGGTCGGGAGCAATGCCCTGGTGCTCACCGATGACCACGGTGTTGCCGCCGACGACGCCGGTGGTGATCGTGCTCTGCGCCTGCGCTGCGATCGGGGCAGCCATCGCGCCGGCGATCGCTGCAATGGCAAGTATCCTTGTTCGCATGTTCGACTCCTTCACGAGATAAACGGCGCCGGCTGTCAGCCAGCGCGCACGTTCCGAGCCAATTCATCGCGCGCACCATTGTTCCTGAAAACGGCGGTCGCATCCGCGGCATTTCTGGGGAATTGTTGCGAACGTGGAACCCGTTGAACACGTAAGCGTCTTGCTATTCCGGAACCGCGCCAGCGGTTAAGTTGCCGCCCTCGATTCGATTTCCCGTTCTCATCAGCCGGAGAGTCCGATGACCATCACCGCTGCGCACGTTCCCGCAATCGTTGCCCTTCTCGCGGGAGTTTTCATCCTGATCATGCCCCGGCTGCTGAACTACATCGTCGCGATCTATCTGATCTTCGTCGGACTGGTTGGTCTCGGCGTGCTCAAGATGTTTCGATTTTAGCGGCGGAAACCCGGGTATCGCGCCTTGCGCGGAACGCCTCGAAGTGGTGTAAGGCGCTCATTCTTCTCCCTTTTTCGGATAGTTGGAATCCATGGCCAAAGCCGTCGCGAAGTCCAGGAAGGCTGCAGCGAAATCCGCAGCGAAATCAAAGTCATCGGCTCGACCCAAGGCCGCGCCTTCCGCCCGCAAGGCATTGAAGAAAGCGCCGGCCAAGCCGGTCGCCAAGGTCTCGAAGAAGGCCCCGAAGAAGGCCATCAAAAAGGCCCCGGTGAGCAGGCCTGCCGCCGAGGCGGTAAAGGCCGGCAAGTGGGTCTATACCTTCGGTGACGGCAAGGCCGAGGGTAAAGCTGGCCTGCGCGATCTCCTGGGCGGCAAGGGTGCCAACCTCGCCGAAATGGCCAACCTCGGCCTGCCGGTGCCTCCGGGCTTCACCATCCCGACTACGGTCTGCACATACTTCTACGCCCACGACAAATCCTATCCGGCTGCACTGAAGGCGCAGGTCGAGAAGGCGCTCGACCACGTCGGCAAGCTGACCGGCAAGGCGTTCGGTGATTCGACGAATCCGCTGCTGGTGTCGGTCCGCTCCGGCGGCCGCGCCTCGATGCCGGGCATGATGGACACCGTGCTCAACCTCGGCCTCAACGACACCACCGTCGAAGCGCTGGCTGAATTGTCCGGCGATCGCCGCTTCGCCTATGACAGCTATCGCCGCTTCATCACGATGTATTCGGATGTGGTGCTCGGCTTCGAGCATCATCACTTCGAGGACATCCTCGATACCTTCAAGGACGGCCAGGGCTATACGCTGGACACGGATCTCACCGGCGATGACTGGGTCGAACTGGTCGGCAAGTACAAGGATGCGGTAGCGCGCGAGACCGGCAAGGATTTCCCGCAAGACCCGCACGAGCAATTGTGGGGCGCGATCGGCGCGGTTTTTTCATCCTGGATGAATGCGCGCGCGGTGACCTATCGCAAGCTGCACGATATTCCGGAGTCGTGGGGCACTGCCGTCAACGTGCAGGCCATGGTATTCGGCAACATGGGCGAAACGTCTGCGACCGGCGTTGCCTTCACGCGCAATCCGTCGACCGGCGAAAGCAAGCTCTACGGCGAATTCCTGATCAACGCGCAGGGCGAGGACGTGGTCGCGGGCATCCGCACGCCGCAGGACATCACCGAGGAGGCGCGCCAGGAATCCGGCTCCGACAAGCCGTCGATGGAAAGCGCAATGCCGGAGGCGTTCAAGGAACTGACCCGGTTCTACACGCTGCTCGAAAAGCACTACCGCGACATGCAGGACATGGAGTTCACGGTCGAGCAGGGCAAGCTGTGGATGCTGCAGACCCGCGGCGGCAAGCGCACCGCCAAGGCCGCGCTGCGCATCGCGGTCGAACTCGCCAACGAGGGCCTGATCTCGAAGACGGACGCGGTGATGCGGATCGATCCTGCTTCGCTGGATCAACTGCTGCATCCGACCATCGATCCCGCGGCCAAGCGCGACGTGATCGCGACCGGCCTGCCGGCTTCGCCCGGCGCTGCATCGGGCGAGATCGTGTTCTCGTCCGACGAAGCCGCCAAGCTGCAGGCCGACGGCCGCAACGTCATCCTCGTGCGCGTCGAAACCAGCCCGGAAGACATTCACGGCATGCACGCCGCCGAAGGCATCTTGACCACCCGCGGCGGCATGACCTCGCACGCCGCCGTGGTGGCGCGCGGCATGGGCAAGCCCTGCGTCTCCGGCTGCGGCGCCATCCGCGTCGATTACGGCCGGGGCACGATGAGCATCGGCTCGCGCACCTTCAAGACCGGCGACGTCATCACCATCGACGGTTCGCTCGGCCAGGTGCTGGCCGGCCGGATGCCGATGATCGAGCCGAAACTGTCCGGCGAATTCGGTACCCTGATGGGTTGGGCCGATCAGGTCCGCAAGCTGGGCGTTCGCGTCAACGCCGACACGCCGGAAGATGCGCGCACCGCGATTAAATTCGGCGGCGAGGGCATCGGGCTGTGCCGCACCGAGCACATGTTCTTCGAAGAAACCCGCATCCGCACCGTGCGCGAGATGATCCTTTCCGAAGACGAACAGTCGCGCCGTGCGGCGCTGTCCAAGCTGTTGCCGATGCAGCGCGCCGATTTCGTCGAGCTGTTCGAGATCATGAAGGGATTGCCCGTCACGATCCGTCTGCTCGATCCGCCGCTGCACGAGTTCCTGCCGCACACCCAGGCCGAGATCGAGGAAGTCGCCCGCGCGATGAATACCGATCCGCGCAAGCTCGCCGATCGCGCCCGCGATCTCGCCGAGTTCAATCCGATGCTCGGCTTCCGCGGTTGCCGGCTCGCGATTGCCTATCCCGAGATCGCCGAGATGCAGGCGCGTGCGATCTTCGAAGCGGCGGTCGAGGCCGAAAAGCGCACCGGCAAGGCCGTCGGCCTCGAGGTGA
>DATCXE010000553.1:0-4368 GCA_036565985.1 Bradyrhizobium sp. | reverse complement strand
CGGCAAGGCTGCAGCGCGGCTTGGCGCTGGTGCAGCAGCACCGCTGCGACACCTGCCACAATCTCGATCTTTCCGGCAAGGAAAACGTCCCGCGCATCGCCAACCAGCGCGAGGACTACCTCGCCAAGACCCTTGGCGAGTACAAGGACAACAGCCGCCATGGCTATGACGGCAGCATGGCCGACGTGATGGGTCCGATCACATCAGAGCAGATCGCCGATCTCGCCTACTTCATCGCCCGCGTGAGGTAGGATCAGTCGGGGCCTGTGCTCCCTCTCCCCGCCCTTCGCGGGGAGAGGGAGCCGCGCGCTCGCCGCAAAGTCCGCCGCTGGCATTGCCCTGCGGCCGGCGCTAAAAGGGCTCCAATCAAACGGAGTTTTGCATGCAGGATCTGTGGCGCCTGTCGGCGGCCGAAATGGCTTCGCTGATCAAGTCGAAGAAAGTCTCGGCAAAGGAAGCGGCGAGCGCGTCGCTGGCGCGCCTGGATGCGGTCAACCCCAAGATCAACGCCGTGGTCGACCACCGGCCCGCCGACGTCCTGGCGCAGGCATCCGCCATCGATGCCGCGATCGGACGCGGCGAGGATCCCGGCCCGCTGGCCGGCGTGCCGGTCACCGTGAAGGTCAACATCGACCAGGAAGGCTTTGCAACGACAAACGGATTGACGCTGCAGCGCGACGCCGTCGCAAAGAGCAACAGCCCGGTGATCGACAATCTGCGCAAGTCCGGCGCCGTCATTCTGGGCCGCACCAATTGCCCGGCATTCTCCTATCGCTGGTTCACCACCAACCTCATTCACGGCGACACCAAAAACCCGCGCGATCCCGGCATCACGCCGGGCGGCTCGTCCGGCGGGGCAGGGGCTGCGGTCGCGGCCGGCATCGGGCACATCGCGCACGGAACTGATATTGCGGGATCGATCCGCTATCCGGCCTATGCCTGCGGCGTGCACGGTCTGCGGCCGACCATGGGTCGTATCCCGGCGTTCAACGCGGCGCTGCCGGAGCGGCCGATCGGCCCGCAGATCAGCGCAGTCTCCGGCCCGCTGGCGCGCACCGTCGGCGATCTCAGGATCGCGCTCGCTGCCATGTCGGCGCAGGATCATCGCGATCCCTGGTGGGTGCCCGCGCCGCTGGAAGGCCCGGCAATGCCGAAGCGCGTCGCGATGTGCCTCAACCCCGGCGGCCTCGACCCCGTGCCCGAAGTGAGGGCCGCCGTTGCCGACGCCGGCAAGCGGCTCGAACGGGCGGGCTGGACCGTCGAGGAGATCGCGGACACCCCGCCGCTGCGCGAGGCGGCTGACCTCCAGACCAAGCTCTGGCTTGGCGACGGCTACGAGGCGCAACTGCAGGCCGCCGAGCGCGAGGGCGATCCCGGCGCGCTGGCCTGCCTGCGCGGCAACAGGTCGAAGGTGCACCCGTTCGATCTGTCCGCCGCGCTGACACGGCGCGCGACCTTGACGCGCGAATGGCTTGCGTTCCTTCAAGAATATCCGGTGCTGCTGATGCCGGTGTCCGGCGAATTGCCGTTCCCCGATCACCTCGACCGCAAGGACGACGCGTCCTTTGCCCGGGTCTGGCACGCGCAATTGCCGCAGATCGCCATTCCGTTCATGGGCCTTCCGGGGCTTGTGGTTTCGACCGGGCTGGTGGGACGGATTCCCGTCGGCGTGCAACTCGTCGCCGGCCGTTACCGGGAGGACCTCTGCCTCGCTGCCGGCGAGGCGATCGAGGCCGGCGGAACGCCGTCGGCGGCGATCGATCCCGCCGGCTGATTTCGAGAGAAGAAGATGCCAGGCGTTTACGATTTTTCGGCGCAGTCGCTTGCCGGCGAGGAAGTGCCGCTGAAGCGGTTCGAGGGTCAGGTGCTCCTGATCGTCAACACCGCGAGCGCCTGCGGATTCACGCCGCAGTACAAGGGCCTGGAGCAATTGCAGCGTGAGCTTGGGCCGCGCGGCTTTTCGGTGCTGGGCTTCCCCTGCAACCAGTTCGGCGGGCAGGAACCGGGCGATGCCAAACAGATCGAGGCGTTCTGCGAGACGAAGTATGACGTGACGTTTCCGATGTTCGCCAAGGTCGACGTCAATGGCAGCCATGCCCATCCGCTGTTCAACCACCTCAAGAACGCCAAATCCGGACTGCTTGGTTCTTCGATCAAATGGAATTTCACCAAGTTCCTGGTCGACCGTTCGGGCAAGGTGGTCGGGCGCTACGCTCCGACGGCTACGCCTGAAGCAATACGTAAAGAAATCGAGGCACTGCTGTGAGCGAGACCGACAAAGCGATGAACGACCAGTTTCCCGACCGTCTCTCGGTCGATCCGGCCAGCCCCTACTACAATGCCGACATCCTCGCGCGCGACGTCGGCATTCGCTTCAAGGGCGTCGAGAAGACCAATGTCGAGGAGTACTGCATCAGCGAAGGCTGGGTGCGCGTTACCGCCGGCAACGCCAAGGACCGTTACGGCAACCCGCTGACGATCAAGGTGCACGGCCCGGTCGAGCCGTATTTCCGGGATACGCCGAAGTCTTGAGGCGGTCTCTCCCGCCGTAACAGTCGTCATCCCCGCGCAGGCGGGGATCCAGTATTCCAGAGGCCGCAGTGATTTAGATCGATAGGCCGCAGCGTACTGGATACCCCGCCTTCGCGGGGTATGACAGCGGTGGGTATGTCGCTCTCCGCAATGACGGCGCAACCTGAAAGCCAACCGCCATGTCCGTCCGCATCGTCGACGTCTGCGAAATCACAAAGCCGATCTCCTCGCCGATCCGCAACGCCTATATCGACTTCACCAAGATGACGACGAGCCTGGTCGCCGTCGTCACCGACGCCGTCCGCGACGGCAAGCGCGTGGTCGGCTACGGTTTCAACTCGAACGGCCGCTACGGGCAGGGCGGGCTGATCCGCGAGCGCTTTGCGCCGCGGCTCAAGGAGGCCGACCCCAAGGCGTTGCTCGATGCCAGCGGCGACAATCTCGATCCCGACAAGGTCTGGGCGGCGATGATGTCCAACGAGAAGCCCGGCGGCCATGGCGAGCGCTCGGTCGCGGTCGGCACCATCGACATGGCGGTCTGGGACGCCGTGGCAAAGATATCAGGCAAGCCGTTGTTTCGATTGCTGGCCGAGCGCCACGGCCTCATGGCCAACCCGCGCGTGTTCGTCTATGCCGCCGGCGGCTATTATTATCCGGGCAAGGATCTGTCGGCGCTGCGCGGCGAAATGCGCGGCTATCTCGATCGCGGCTATAACGTCGTGAAGATGAAGATCGGCGGTGCGCCGATCGCCGAAGACCGCGAGCGCATCGAAGCCGTGCTGAAGGAGATCGGCAAGGACGCGCAACTCGCTGTCGACGCCAACGGCCGCTTCGACCTTGAGACCGCGATCGCCTACGCCAAAATGCTGCGGGAGTATCCGCTGTTCTGGTACGAGGAGGCCGGCGATCCCCTCGATTTCGCGTTGCAGGCGGCGCTGGCCGAATTCTATCCGGCGCCGATGGCGACCGGCGAGAACCTGTTCAGCCACCAGGATGCGAGAAATCTGATTCGCTACGGCGGCATGCGGCCGGACCGCGACTGGCTGCAATTCGATTGCGCGCTGTCCTATGGTCTGTGCGAATACCAGCGCACGCTGGCGGTGCTGAAGACCCACGGCTGGTCGCCCGCCCGCTGCATTCCCCATGGCGGCCATCAGATGTCGCTCAATATCGCCGCCGGCCTCGGCCTCGGCGGCAATGAGAGCTACCCGGACCTGTTCCAGCCCTATGGCGGTTTCCCGGACGGCGTCCGCGTCGAGAACGGCCACATCACCATGCCGGACCTGCCGGGCATCGGGTTCGAGGGCAAAGCCGATCTCTACAAGGAAATGAAGGCGCTGGCGGCGTAGGGCTGGATGCCATAGGAAAGGCCGGAATTCGGTGGCCCGGCAGGATGTTCGCCCTGCCGCCGTTCATGGGTTTTCCGGGTCGCCATTTACCATTCATCCATCGTTGAAGGACGCCTTGATCTTGGCCACCTCGCTTCCCCGACTCTCGCTTGCAAAGGACAAGATCCGGGTCTTGCTCCTCGAAGGCGTCAACGACAGCGCCGTGCAGCTGATCGAGGCTGCCGGCTATTCCAACATGACGCGCCTGCCCAGGGCGCTCGAGGGCGATGCGCTGAAGGAAGCCATCAGAGGCGTGCATCTGCTCGGCATCCGCTCGCGTACGCAGATTACCCCGGATGTTCTGGATGTCGCGGACCGCCTGATCGCGATCGGATGTTTCAGTGTCGGCACCAACCAGGTGGATCTCGACGCCGCGCGCCGAAACGGCATTCCGGTGTTCAACGCGCCGTTCTCCAACACGCGCAGCGTGGCCGAGCTGGTGCTGGCG
>DATCXE010000298.1:0-2844 GCA_036565985.1 Bradyrhizobium sp. | reverse complement strand
CTCGATCAGTCCGCGAGACTCAGCCTCGGCATGAAGCTGACAGTGCCCGCGACGAAATCCGCTTCTGCCGCTCCGGCGCCGCAAGCCGTCGCCGCAGCGCCCGCCCAGCCTGCTGCAACGGTTGCCGCGCCCGCCACCAGGCTGGCGTCTGCCGGTGGACCGCCGCAAAGCGCGCGATTGGCCTCCGCCACGACCAATGTCGTGGAAGAAAAGCCCGTCGTTGAGGCTGTGTCGGTTAAGCCCAGCGAAGCGACCGGCGCGCTGCCGACCTTCCGCTGGCCGGTGCGCGGCAAGGTGATCACGAGCTACGGCGCCAAGACCAACGGCAAGTCGAATGACGGCATCAACCTGGCGGTGCCGGAAGGCACGCCGGTGAAGGCGGCGGAGGACGGCGTCGTCGCCTATTCCGGCAACGAGCTCAAGGGATACGGCAATCTGGTTCTGGTTCGGCACTCCAACGGTTACGTCACCGCATATGCCCATGCGAGTGAACTGCTGGTGAAGCGCGGGGACACGATCAAGCGCGGTCAGATCATTGCCAAGTCGGGTCAGTCGGGCGAGGTGGGGTCGCCGCAACTCCACTTCGAGATCCGCAAGGGATCTTCACCCGTTGACCCGCTTCAATTCCTGAACGGGGCTTGAGGTTCTGCGTCAGCAGCGGCGTCAATACACTCACAACTGTCGTCGCCCAGCTTGACCGGGTGATCCAGTATTCCAGAGCAGCTGCGATTGAACGGTGAAGTCACGGCGTACTGGATCCCCCGCCTTCGCGGGGGACGACGGGCGGAGAGCGTGACGACTTCTGCGCGATACGTTTACTTCCCCGCTACTTCCCCGCCAGTCTCACGCCGAGCCTTCCGGCTAGTTCCTGCGTGAATTGCCAGGCGACGCGCCCCGAACGGGAGCCGCGGGTGGTCGACCATTCGAGCGCCTCGCGCTCCAGTTCGTCGTCGGCGAGCTCGATGCCGTAATGGCCGCAATAGCCGCGCACCATCGCCAGATACTCATCCTGGCTGCAGCGATGGAAGCCGAGCCAGAGACCGAAACGATCCGACAGCGACACCTTCTCTTCGACCGCCTCGCCGGGATTGATGGCGGTCGAGCGTTCGTTCTCGATCATCTCGCGCGCCAGGAGATGCCGGCGGTTGGAGGTGGCGTAGAGGATGACGTTGTCGGGGCGTCCCTCGATGCCGCCCTCCAGCACCGCCTTGAGCGATTTATAGGAGGCGTCGTTGCCGTCGAAGGAGAGGTCGTCGCAGAATACGATGAAACGGAAATCGGAGCTGCGCAGGAGATCCATCAGGCCGGGCAGGCTCTCGATGTCCTCGCGGTGAATCTCGATCAGCTTCAGCCGGTCGGCGGATTTGCGATCGACGTTGATGTTGGCATGCGTCGCCTTTACCAGCGACGACTTGCCCATGCCGCGGGCGCCCCAGAGCAGGGCGTTGTTGGCGGGCAGGCCGTCGGCAAAGCGTTCGGTGTTTTCGATCAGGATGTCCCGCATCCGGTCGATGCCCTTGAGGAGCCCGAGGTCGACACGGCTGACGCGTGGCACCGGCGCCAGGCGCCCGTCAGGGTGCCAGACAAAGGCGTCGGCGGAGTCGAACGACCCGTTCGCCCCACTCGCCGGAGAGGCCGCCGAAAGGTGGCTGGCGATGGCTTCCAGCGCCGTTGCGATCCGCTCGGCGGTCAAGTCCCCGGCCGCATTTGCCGGACGTTTTGTCGCGGTTTTTGCGCCCCTGACGGCGACCGCTTTGGATGTGGCGCGAGGCGCTGTTTTCTTTGATTTTTTCGACATTTCTTCGGTTCCTGACCGCGCAGCCTTATCGGGCCTTGGATGGTCCCGCAAGCGGCCTAAATGAGGGGGCGGGCCACGTTGCAATTGAGCCCGCCGCCGCTATAGTCCGCGCGAATTTGCCCGAACCGGCGACGTGCCCAAGCCGCTATGCCCCGGCATGGCCGGTTCTTTCCTGTTCTGACGAGGATTGTTCGAATGCTGATTACCCCTGCGTACGCCCAGGCTGCAGCCGGTGGCGATGCCAACAGCATGTTGATGTCGCTGCTGCCGTTCGCGCTGATCTTCGTGATCATGTATTTCCTGATTCTGCGCCCACAGCAGAAGAAGGTGAAGGATCACCAGGAACTCGTGAAGAACATCCGGCGCGGCGACACGGTGATTACCTCGGGCGGCCTCGTCGGCAAGGTGACCAAGGTGGTCGACGACGACCAGATCGAATTCGAGATTTCGGACGGCGTCCGCGTGCGGCAGATGCGGCAGATGATTTCTGGCGTCCGCGCCAAGGGCGAGCCGGCCAAGGAAAAAGCTGAGACCGCCAAGGACGAGACGTCCGCGAGCTGAGTTTTCCGCGCCGCCTGTCGCGGCGCATTTTCCTGGATCTGACGGGTCTGCTCGATGTTGTATTTTACGCGGTGGAAGGCGCTGGCGATCATTCTGAGCACGCTCGTCGTCTGCCTGTTCGCTGTTCCGAATTTCTTTCCCGAAGCCCAGGTGAAGACCTGGCCGGTCTGGGCGCAGCGCCACATCGTGCTTGGCCTCGATCTGCAGGGCGGTTCCTACCTGCTGCTCGAAGTCGATTCCAACTACGTGAAGAAGGAAAAGCTCGATCAGGTGCGCGACGACGTCCGCCGCGTGCTGCGTGATGCCAAGATCGGCTATACCGGCCTGGCCGTCCGCGGCGACGCCGTCGAGGTCCGCGTCAAGGAGAGCGACCAGCAGACGGCTCTCACCAAGCTGCGCGAGCTGTCGCAGCCGCTCGGCGGTCTTTTGGGTTCCAGCGGGCAGCGCAGCCTCGAGGTTTCGGATGCCGGCGGCGGACTGTTCCG
>DATCXE010000521.1:0-3416 GCA_036565985.1 Bradyrhizobium sp. | reverse complement strand
GGTGGCCATGATCATGCGCGGCATGATCATGGGACGCCTGCGCATAGGCGCCGCCTTCGGGATCGAACGGCGCCTCGATCTCGATGATGCGCGCGCCGAGCCCCTTCACCATCGCCTCGATGACGTGATCGCGGCGAATGCGCAGGCCCTTCGGCATGATCTGCGTCGGCAGATGGCGGTTGCCGAGATGCCAGGCGACGCGGACCAGATGCAGGGGATCGGCGCCGCGGATCTCGACCAGTGGCTCGGCCGCCGCCACCACCTCGATCAGCCTTCCGTCTTCCAGCACCAGCGCATCGCCGCCGCGCAGCGCGACGGCGTTTTCGAGATCAAGCAGGAACTCCAGCCCGCGCGTCCCCGTCATCGCCATCCGCCGCCGGTGCCGGTCGTCGAAATCGAGCACGACGGTATCGGCCGCGGCGTGCGTCCAGCGATGCTGGCCCAGGACTTGTGTCGCGCGGATCATCGGGAAGCGTTCCATTTAAACTCGGTGGCTTCATCCTTCGAGACGGCGCTTCGCGCCTCCTCAGGATGAGGTCTGAGACCCTCATGGTGAGGAGCGCGGCAACGCCGCGCGTCTCGAACCATGTGGCCACCGACGACGCAACAACGCATGCTAAAACTTCTCCACCTTGCCGTCGCTGATGATCTCGATCACCGTCGGCGCGGTCTTCATCTGCGAGGAGTACTCGCGCCAGACCTTCATGTGCGGCGCACGGCCGTGCGCATTGAGGTCGTCGCGGGTCTCCCAGCGCTCCACCACCACGTACAGGTTGGGATTGTTGACGCTGACGTGGCCCTCATAGGAGAGGCAGCCCTTCTCCTTGAGCGTTTCCACGGTGCAGGCCTTGTGCCCCTTGATGAAGTCGTCCTTGTTTTCCGGCTTCATCGGCGTGGTGGCGATAACGTAGATCATGAGTTGTTCTCCCTGGTTTCTTCTTGATTAGCGGACGTCGACCTTTTCGGGTGTGATGACTTCGATCTTCGGCGGCGCCGACATGCATTTCACGGCGACGCGGCCGAATGTCTTCATGTGCTCCGCCCCGCGATGCGGCACCAGCGCCTCGGCATTTTCCCACTGCTCGACGAACACCATCTTCGCGGGATCGGTGACGCTTTCATGCAGGTCATAGGCGATGTTGCCCGGTTCTTTCCGGGTTTCCCTGATGCAGGCGATGGCGGCTGCGATGAAATCGGCGCGCGTTTCGGGCTTGATGGTCAGCGTGGCAACGACGTAAATCACTAGATCCTCCCGGACTTTTGTTCTGGCTTTGATCGCCCGGGATCGACCTTAGAACATGAAATAGCGCTGTGCCAGCGGCAGAACCTCCGCCGGCGCGCATGTCAGAAGTTCACCGTCTGCGCGCACCTCATAGGTCTCGGAATCGACCTCGATCTTGGGGGTGGCGCTGTTGTGGATCATGCTCTTCTTGGAGATACCGCCGCGGGTATTTTTCACGGGGTAAAGCTGCTTGGCTATGCCAAGCTTGCGCGCCAGCCCGCCCGTGATGGCGGCTTTCGAGGTGAACACCACCGAGGACGCCGTCAGCGACTTGCCGTAGGCGGCGAACATCGGCTGGTAATGCACGGGCTGCGGCGTCGGAATGGAGGCGTTCGGATCGCCCATCGGAGCCGCCACGATCGAGCCGCCCTTGATGATGCAGTCCGGCTTGACGCCAAAGAACGCCGGCGACCACAGCACCAGATCCGCCAGCTTGCCCTTCTCTACTGAACCTATCAGCTTCGAGACGCCGTGCGCGATCGAAGGGTTGATGGTGTATTTCGCGATGTAGCGCTTGACGCGGAAATTGTCGTTGTCGTTGCCCTTGTCCTCGGGCAGCGATCCCCGTTGTTTTTTCATCTTGTCGGCGGTTTGCCAGGTGCGGATGATGACCTCGCCGAGACGGCCCATCGCCTGCGAGTCCGACGACATCATCGAGAGCGCGCCGAGATCGTGCAGGATATCCTCCGCCGCGATGGTCTCCTTGCGGATGCGGCTCTCGGCAAACGCCAGATCTTCGGCGATCGACGGATCGAGGTGGTGGCAAACCATCAGCATGTCCAGATGCTCGTCGATGGTGTTGCGGGTGAACGGCCGTGTCGGGTTGGTCGAGGACGGCAGCACGTTTTTCAACCCGGCAATTTTTATGATATCCGGCGCGTGGCCGCCGCCGGCGCCTTCGGTGTGGAAGGCGTGAATGGTGCGGCCCTTGAACGCCTTCACCGTGTCCTCGACGAAGCCGGATTCGTTCAGCGTGTCCGAATGCAGCATCACCTGGATGTCGTAGTCGTCGGCGACCGAAAGGCAGTTATCGATCGCGGCCGGCGTGGTGCCCCAGTCCTCGTGCAGTTTCAGCGCGCATGCGCCGGCCTTGATCATCTCGACCAGCGCGGCGGGACGCGCCGCGTTGCCCTTGCCAGATATGCCGAGATTGACCGGAAACGCGTCGAAGGACTGGATCATCCGGCCCATGTGCCAGGGTCCGGGCGTACAGGTGGTCGCAAACGTGCCGTGCGACGGCCCGGTGCCGCCGCCCAGCATCGAGGTGACGCCACTCATCAGCGCGTGCTCGATCTGCTGCGGGCAGATGAAATGGATGTGGCTGTCGAACCCGCCCGCGGTGAGGATCTTGCCCTCCCCCGCGATGACGTCCGTGCCCGGGCCGATCACAATGGTGACGCCGGGCTGGATATCGGGATTGCCGGCCTTGCCGATCGCGGCGATCATGCCCTCCTTGATCGCGACGTCGGCCTTCACGATGCCCCAGTGATCGACGATCAGCGCATTGGTGATGACGGTGTCGGCTGCGCCTTGCTTGTTGGTGACCTGTGACTGCCCCATGCCGTCGCGGATTACCTTGCCGCCGCCGAACTTCACCTCCTCGCCATAGGTCGTGAAATCCTTTTCGACCTCGATGATGAGATCGGTGTCGGCCAGCCGCACTTTGTCGCCGGTGGTCGGCCCGAACATGTCGGCATAGACGGAACGCTTGATCTTCGTGCTCACAGTGTACTCCTGGCAAGCTCGGCTGTTTTGTCGAAGGTCCCATCGAGCATCGCGTTGACGCCACGACATCCGGCGACGACTTTTTCCGCCCAGGCAACGTAGTCGGCGAGATCGTCGCGCTCGGCCGCGTCCGGATCCGACAGGATGCGGGCACGGACATTGCTGATCTTGTCGGCGATCTTGACCAGCTTGGCGTCCGGCGATTTGTGCGGGGCGTCTTCAATCTGCTTCTGGCGGCGCCGATCCTTCGGCAGGCTCATGTCGTCGGTCACCTCGACCACGATATCCGCGACGCGTGCGCCGAACTCCTCCGCAAGCTCCTCGCGCGTCGTGTCAGTGTCCTCGATGGTGTCATGCAGCCACCCGGCCGCGACGAGTTCGGCATCCGCGCCCGATGTAGCTACAGCCC
>DATCXE010000519.1:0-7959 GCA_036565985.1 Bradyrhizobium sp. | reverse complement strand
CGATGAAGAAGCTGCTGGCCGGCGGCACCAAGCTGCATTCCTTTTCGCCGCCGATCATGCAAGCCAGCCTGAAGGCGACAAAGGAATTGTACGCCGAGACCGCAGCCACGAATCCGAGCTTCAAGAAAGTCCTGGAGTCGCTGAATGGCTTCACGGCCAACGGCTACCAGTGGTTCCAGGTCGCCGAGCTCGGCTACGACAGCTTCATGGCGCGCAACGCGCAAGGCTGATCGTCGACAAGCTTCGTCAGCATCAGCGCTGATCGTTTCGCAGCAGATTCGACAAACAAAAGCCCCGGAACGAAAGCTCCGGGGCTTGCTTGTCGAGAGGCGAAAGCCGCTATTTCGGTTGGCCGAAATCCAGCGGCGGCAGTTCGATCTGCGGCACCTCGATCTTGACCTTGCTGAGATCGACGTCGAGCGGCTTGTCGAGCAGGGCGGTCACCACGACCGGGAAGGCGATCACGATCGCCACCATGATCGCCTGCAGGCCGATCCACGGCAGCGCGCCCCAATAGATGTCGGAGCTCTTGACCTCCTTGGGCGCCACGCCGCGCAGATAGAACAGCGCGAAACCGAACGGTGGATGCAGGAACGACGTCTGCATGTTGACGCAGAGCATGACGCCGAACCAGATCAGCGCGGCGTCCGGTCCCACCACCGGCGCCAGTACCTTTTGCGCGATCGGCGCCACCATCGGCAGGATGATGAAGGCGATCTCGAAGAAGTCGAGGAAGAACGCCAGGAAGAAGATGAAGAGGTTGATGAAGATCAGGAAGCCCCAGACGCCGCCCGGGATCGAGGTCAGGTGCTCCTCGAGCCAGACCCCGCCATTGACGCCGAGGAATACCACCGAGAAGCAGGTCGAGCCGATCAGGATGAAGACCACCATGGTGGAGAGACGCATGGTCGATTCGTAACCCTGCTTGATCAGGTCGCGCAGGTCCGGAATGCGGACGGCTTCGAGACAGAGCCAGACGACGGCGAGATAGAGCACGGCGAAAGTCAGCTTCAACGCCTTGCCTTCGCCGACGAGCATTCCGATGATCACGGCGACACCGGTGGCGGCGATGCCGACAAGGAGCATCTTGTGCCCCTTGCTGCTCAGATCCTTGTGATGGATCGCGGCCAGAACGATGGCGCCGATCGCGCCCATCGCTCCGGCTTCGGTCGGGGTCGCAAGGCCGAGCATCATGGTGCCCAGCACCACGAAGATCAGCACGGCCGACGGGATGATGCCCATCAGGCATTTGCGCCAGAGCGGCCAGCCCGTCAGCGTCCGCGCTTCCTTCGGCACGGGAGGCACGTGATGGGGGAAAATGAGCCCCAGAAAGAATGTGTAGCTGGCGAACAGGGCGATCTGGAGCACCGACGGTCCCCAGGCGCCGAGGTACATGTCGCCGACCGACTTGCCGAGCTGGTCGGCCATCACGATCAGCACCAGCGAGGGCGGCACCAGCTGGGTGATGGTGCCGGATGCGGCGAGCACGCCGGTGATGTAGCGCACGTTGTAGCCGTAGCGGAGCATCACCGGCATCGAGATCAGCGCCATGGCGATGACCTGTGCCGCCACCGTGCCGGTGATGGCGCCGAGGATGAAGCCGACGATGATGACGGAATAGCCGAGACCGCCGCGAATCGGGCCGAACAACTGGCCCATCGAGTCGAGCATGTCCTCGGCGAGGCCGCATCGCTCGAGCACGGATCCCATGAAGGTGAAGAAGGGAATCGCCAGCAGCAATTCGTTGGAAAGCACGCCGCCGAAAATGCGTCCGGGAATCGCCTGCAGGAAGTTCATGTCGAAGAAACCGAGATAGATCGACAGGAATCCGAACGACAGGCCGAGCGCGGCCAGCGTGAAGGCCACCGGGAAGCCGATCAACATGGCCAGAATCAAGCCGCCGAACATCAGCGGCGGCATCATGTCCAGCGTGATCATTGGGTCGGCCTCTCGTATTTCGCATCGATCACGACATAACCCTTCAGTGCAGCAATGCGCTTGATCACCTCGGAGACGCCTTGCAGCGCCAGGAAAACGAAGCCGACGGGAACGACGGCCTTGATCGGCCAGCGGACCAGGCCGCCGGCATTGCTCGATATCTCGCTGACCTCGTAGGACTGGAGGAAGAACGGCCAGGACAGATAGGCCAGCAGCAGGCAGGACGGGATCAGGAAGAACAGCGTTCCGATCATGTCGAGCCAGAGCTGGCCGCGCTCGGTCAGCATCAGATAGAGAATTTCGACGCGGACGTGCTCGTTCTTCTTGAAGGTGTAGGAGGCGCCGAACATCACGAAGACGGCGAACATGTACCACTGCAGTTCGAGCCAGGCGTTGGACGAGTAGCCGAAGGCGTATCGTATCATCGCGTTCGCGGCGCTCACCACGCAGGCGGCGAGAACGAGCCAGTTGCAGATGCCGCCCAGTTTCTCATTGAGAAGATCGATTGCCGTACTGAGTGCCAACAATGGGCGCATCACGCTCTCCTCGGCCGCGTCATCGATGCGCGCCGGATGTTCCAATTGATATTGCGTTGCCCTTCCGCGCCAGCTGCAAAAAGCTGCTGCCGCGCGCACGCGCAAGCACGTCCTCGCGCATCAAACGCGCAGATCCGCAGCCCATTCGCCGATGCGAGTGCAACGTTCGTCCTCCCCCATTCTCGCGCTACCGCCGTCTTGATTGCATCTTGGGGATGCATTGGCCTGTTCCGGCCCTTGCTGGCGTGAAGCAGGCCGCACCATTTCAGCGCGCTGTGACGGCGTCAATCGGAAAATGGGCATATTGACGCGGGGGCCAATTCATTGGTCGGCCTGATAAATCCCCGCTGGGGCGTGCAATAAAAACGGGCTGCTGCGTTCAGCCGCCGGTCACGCTCATGTGGCGGCTGACGCTCGGGCGGTTATGCCTGCGGTCGATGATGAAGTCGTGGCCCTTCGGCTTCAGCCCGATGGCGCGATCGATGGCAGCCGACAGCAGGTCGTCGTCGGGAGAGGCCCGCAACGGCTTGCGCAAATCGGAGGCATCCTCGTGGCCGAGGCAGGTGTGCAGCGTGCCGGTGCAGGTGATCCGTACCCGGTTACAGGACTCGCAGAAATTATGGGTCATCGGCGTGATGAAGCCGAGCTTGCCGCCGGTCTCGCTGACGCGAACGTAGCGGGCCGGGCCACCGGTATCGTCGGCGAGGTCGGTCAGCGTGTAGTGCTTGGCGAGGCGAGCGCGCAACAGCGACAGCGGTACGTACTGATCGATCCGGCCTTCGCCGATGTCACCCATCGGCATCACCTCGATCAGCGTCAGCGTCATGCCCTTGCCGTGCGCCCATTCCATCAGCGACGGAATCTCTTCCTCGTTCATGTTCTTCAGCGCCACCGCGTTGATCTTGACGGCGAGGCCGGCGCTGCGCGCGGCTTCGATTCCGGCGAGGACCTTGTCGAGATCGCCCCAGCGGGTGATGGCGCGGAACTTTTGCGCATCGAGCGTGTCGAGCGAGACGTTGATTCGGCGCACGCCGCAGTCGGCCAGCTCAGTGGCAAAGCGCGCCAGTTGCGAACCGTTGGTGGTCAGCGTCAATTCATCGAGCGCGCCGCTGCCGAGATGACGCGACAGCGAGCGCACCAGCGACATCACATTGCGCCGGACCAGAGGCTCGCCGCCGGTGAGGCGGAGCTTGCGCACGCCCTTGGCGATGAACGCCGAGCACAGCCGGTCAAGTTCCTCCAGCGTCAAGAGATCCGCCTTGGGCAGGAAGGTCATGTCTTCTGACATGCAGTAGAAACAGCGCAGGTCGCAGCGATCGGTCACCGAGACGCGCAGGTAACGGATGGTCCGACCGAATGGATCGACCATCGGCTGGAACAGCTGATCGGGTGACTTCAACGTGGAACCGCTCATTCAAATTGCCTTGCAAACTGCCGTGCGTGCGTGCCGGGTCTGGCGCGGGCCACCGCGACGTCGCCGCTAATCTAGGCACGTTGCGCGCCGCCTACAATCACGGCTTTCGGCTGCGGTGCGGCGGGCCCGGATCCGTCACCCGCAGAAACGGAAAAGCCGCGGACACTCCTTCATGCGCTGAAGATGTGAAATAAATGTAATTATATCAATACATTATGTGCCGGACGAAGCGGTCTGGCCGAGGCTATGCACGGCAGCCGGCAGGTCGCGCATATGGCCGATCAGCCGGTCGGGCTTCAGTTCGGCGATCGGCACGTCGGTATAGCCGAATTCGACCCCGATTACGGGGATGCCGGCCCGCCGCGCCACGCCGACGTCGGGGCCGGCGTCGCCCACCATGATGGTGGCGCCGAGATGCCCGCCCGCCCGCGCCACCGTCTGCTGCAGGATCACCGGGTCGGGCTTGGCGACGCCGAACGTGTCGGCGCCGCAGATCGCGGCAAACCGCGGGCTCAGGCCGAGTTCGTCGAGCAGGCGTTTCGACAGCCATTCCAGCTTGTTGGTGCACACCGCAAAGCGGTATCCCTGCGCCCCGAGGTCATCGAGGGCGGCCTCCAGCCCCTCGAACGGCCGCGAAGCGTCGGCGATGTGGTCGGCATAATAGTCGACGAAATCGCGGGTCAGGCGGTCGACGTCGGAAACGCTCATCACCCGGCCTTCCACCTCGAGGCCGCGTTCGATCAGCTTGCGGGCGCCGGCGCCGATCATGTTGCGCGCTGAATGCAGCGGCACCGGCGGCAGGCCCTCGCGGGCGAGGACATAATTGAGCGCGGCGATCAGGTCGGGCGCGGTGTCGACCAGCGTTCCGTCGAGATCGAAGACAACAGTGCGGGGAAGGGTCATCGGAATTGGCTATCCGCCGGCGCGCCGTCATGCAAGTAGGGAAGTTCAAATCCAGCCAGGGAGGAACGACCATGCGAGAATTCGCCGGAAAAACGGCCTTCGTGACCGGCGGGGCCGGCGGCATCGGATTTGCGATGGCGCGCGCGTTCGCCCGGGAGGGCATGAAGGTGATGCTGGCCGACATCGAGGCGGACGCGCTGCAGGCCGCCGTCAAAAGTCTCCTGCAAATCTCGCCGGAAGTTCGCGGCGCCATCTGCGATGTCGCCGATGCCGCAAGCGTCGAACGCGCGGCGCAAGCCACCTTCGATGCGTTCGGGCACGTGCATGTCGTTTGCAACAATGCGGGTGTGGCCGCCGGCGGCGGCATCGACCACATCTCGCTCGACAACTGGCGATGGGTGATCGACGTCAACCTGATGGGCGTGCTCCACGGCATCAGGAGTTTTCTGCCGCATATCCGCGCCCACGGCGAAGGCGGCCATATCGTCAACACGGCATCGATGGCGGGGGTGGAGAACGGCCTGGGGTTCAGCCCCTATGGCGCGAGCAAGTTTGCCGTCGTCAGCATGTCGGAGGGCCTTGCCGCGCAGCTCGAGCCGCACGGTATCGGCGTCAGCGTGTTGTGCCCGAGCTTCGTCCGCACGCGAATCGGCGAGAGCGGACGCAACCGGCCCGAGCGTTATGGCCAGTCGCGGCCGCTTGATCCGGCCAGTCCGGCGGCGGCGATGGTGGCGGAAATCGCAAGGCAGATCGAGGCGGGGCTCGATCCCGATTCCGTCGCCGCGCGCGTGCTCAACGCCATCAGGGAAAACCAACTCTACATTTTCACGCATCCCGGCATGCGGGCCCAGGTCGAGCCGCGATTCGCCGCCATTTTGGCCGCAATGGACAGGGTAGAGGTCCCATAATCCTTGGCGCGCAACGCCTTATGGCGCTGTTCCTGCGGCCCAAACGGGGCTAGATATGCGCCCGCCGGATCGGCTTTCTCAAGAGGCATTCAGCTCGTGGATATGGATGGACTGAAGCGACAGGCTGCGGCGCAGGCGCTGGAGCATGTGCAGGATGGCATGAAGCTGGGGCTCGGCACCGGTTCGACCGCGAAGCATTTTGTCGAATTGCTGGGCCAGAGGGTTGCCGGTGGGCTGCGCGTGATCGGCGTACCGACCTCGGAAGTTACTCGCATTCAGGCGGAGCAATGCAAAATCCCCCTGACCACGCTCGACGAGATCGACCGGCTCGATCTCACCGTCGATGGCGCCGACGAAATTGATCCCGCGTTCAACCTGATCAAGGGCGGCGGGGGTGCGCTGTTGCGGGAGAAGATCGTGGCGGCGGCGTCTGATCGCATGATCGTGATCGCCGACGACAGCAAATGGGTCGACGTTCTCGGCCGTTATCCCCTGCCTATAGAGGTTGTTCCCTTCGGGCTGGCGGCGACGCAGCGGGCCATGGCCGACGCATTTGCGCAAAGCGGTGTTTCCGGGCAAATGGGGCTCCGGAAGGGCAGGGACGGCCACGTTTTTGTCACCGATGGCGGCCACTGGATTATCGATGCCCATCTTGGACGCATCACGGATGCGCCACGTCTGGCGGGCCTCCTGAGCCTGATCCCGGGCGTCGTTGAACACGGGCTCTTCATTGGGCTGGCCGGCACCGCCGTCCTGGCGGGCGCACAGGGAATTCGCGTAGTTGAGCGGCGCTAGCGCCGGTAATCGAGGAGAACAGGTATGAAGAGCCTTTCACGGATTTTGTCGGCGGCTGGCCTCGCGTTGGGGCTGGCCCTGACCGGTGTTCCGGCCGAAGCGCAGCAGAAGAACGCCCCCGCGCCTGCGGCGAAGGCCGCTTCGCCGGGCGCGCTCGCCGCCGCCAAGGAAATCCTGGCGATGAAGAACGCGAGCGCGATGTACGCCAACGCCGTTCCCGGCCTCGTCGAGCAGACCAAGAACACGCTGATGCAGAGCAATCTGAACTATCAGAAGGATCTGAATGAAGTCGCCCTCATCGTCGCCAAGAATCTCGCCGGCCGCGAAAAGGAGATCGGCGAGGGCATGGCGCAGGTCTATGCCAACGAGTTCACCGAGCAGGAGTTGCAGGGCCTGGTGACGTTCTACAAGTCGCCGCTGGGCCAGAAACTGCTGGCAAACGAGCCCCGCGCCATCCAGCTCAGCATGTCCTATATGAACCAGTGGGCGCAGGCCTTCGCCGAAGTCATCAACGGCCAGTTCCGGGCCGAGATGAAGAAGCGCGGCAAGGATATCTGATCTGGCGAATTGCGAGTAGCGGATGGAACGCGCACAACCGGATAAGCTTACCATTCGCTATTCGCCACTCGCTGCTCGCGCAAACTGGGGCTGAATATGGCTGAGTTCGACGTCGATCTTTTCGTCATCGGCGGCGGTTCGGGCGGCGTCCGCGCCGCGCGCATTGCCGCCGGCTACGGCGCCAGGGTGATGGTCGCCGAAGAATACCGGATGGGCGGCACCTGCGTGATCCGCGGCTGCGTGCCGAAAAAACTGTTCGTGCTCGGCTCCCACGTCAGGCACGAGATCGAGGACGCGGCCGGTTTCGGCTGGACCATCCCGAACGTCTCCTTCGACTGGTCGACGCTCGTCGCCAACAAGGACAGGGAGATCGCGCGGCTGGAAGGCATCTATGCCGCCAATGTCGAGAAGACGGGCGCCCGCATCGTGAAGACGCGGGCGGTGCTGGAAGACGCCCACACGCTCCGCCTGACGACCGGCGAGAAGGTCACCGCGAAATACATCCTGATCGCGACCGGCGGTGCACCCAATCACGGGCGGGAGATCCCCGGCATCGAGCACGTCATCTCCTCCAACGAGGCGTTTCACCTGACCGAACTGCCGAAGCGCATCGTGATCCAGGGCGGCGGCTATATCGCGCTGGAATTCGCCGGCATCTTTGCGGGATTCGGCTCCGACGTAACGGTGATCTATCGCGGCGACAACATCCTGCGCGGTTTCGACGAGGACGTCCGCAAGCACGTGCGCGCCGAGATGGAGAAGCAGGGGATCACCATTATCACCGGCTGCACCATCGAGAAGGTCGACAGGCACGGCCACGAATTCACCACCCACCTGTCGAGCGGTTCGAGCATCGCCTCCGAAAAGGTGATGTTCGCGATCGGCCGCCACCCGAACGTCGCCAATC
>DATCXE010000505.1:0-5384 GCA_036565985.1 Bradyrhizobium sp. | reverse complement strand
GGGGATCGGCGGCGAACTTGGTGCGGCAGCCGGCCGAGCAGAAATGATAGGTCTCGCCGCGGTAGTCGAAGCGGTGCTTGCTGGTTGCGGGGTTCACGGTCATGCCGCAGACGGGATCGCGCACGGTCGCTGCACGGTGGGCGTGATGATCGTGGCCGGTGTGACCGTGGCCGCCGCGGCAGCCATTGTTGGTTGCGCTTTCCGCCTTGGTCATATTCGCTCCGGCGCTTGAAACTCATACCCTGTGGGGGTATATAAGCCCCATGCGGGAAGACATCAAGGCATCTTGTCAAAAGCGTCTCAGCCGGATCGAGGGCCAGGTCCGCGGCCTCTCAAAAATGGTCGACGAGGACCGATACTGCATCGACATCGTCACGCAGATTTCGGCCGTGCGGGCGGCGCTTCGGCGCGTCGAGGAGGAAGTGCTGCGGGACCACGTGTCGCATTGCGTCGAACACGCCATCACCAGCGGCAACAAGGCCGACCAGCGGGAGAAGATTGCGGAACTGATGGCCGTGATCGGACGCTCCGACAGATAGCCTGGCCGAACCATGGGTTCGCTAGCGCCGCTTTCCCTCATGGTGAGGAGCCGCGTCAGCGGCGTCTCGAACCATGAGGCTCCGTTTGTGGCCTCTATCCTTCGGGACGCCGCTGACGCGGCTCCTCAGGATGAGGGTTTGACGCCGTAGATTCGCGTAGCATCCCTAGTCGTGGTGGTGACCGGGCTTGCGCGCCTTCGGCTTCTTGTCGGACGCCGTCGGGATCATCACCACGCGGCCGTAGCGCACGCCGCGTTCGGCGATGATGTGATCGGCAAAGTGGCGGACCTCGCCACTCGCGCCCTTCAGCGCCGTCACCTCCATGCAGCTGTCGTCGTCGAGATGAACATGCAGTGTAGCCAGCGACAGATCGTGGTGGCCATGAAAACTCTGCACCAGCCGTTTCGACAGGTCGCGCGCGGCGTGGTCGTAGACATAGACCAGGGCGGCGACGCATTGACCTGAAGGCGCGGCGTCCTCGGCGCTTTGCTGCAACCCGGCGCGCGTGAGATCTCGGATGATCTCGGAGCGATTTTGGTAGCCGCGCGCTTCCGCCGCCGCATCGATCTCGGCGAGCAGATCGTCTTCGATGGTGATCGTGATCCGTTGCATCCTGAATTTCCATCTGTGCGGTATGACAATTTCATTGTATCGTCATACCGCGCTTGCTAGCGTGAGGCATCGGGCTAAATCGAACTGATACGGTCGCGCGTCGAGTGTAGCAGTTATCATGCGGGGGCATGAGCGTTGCGTAGAACTGCTTGGGGCGCATTTTCCGCGGCCGCATACATGCTGGCCACGGAGTTTCCGGCGCAGGCCCAGACCGTCGCAACTCACGTGCCCGGCCAACTCCCCGCGGTGACGGTAGATCTCCCCGAAACGAGACCGCGCAACCGTCCCAAGCCTCCCCGTCGCGAAAGAGCTGCTCGAAATCCATCTGCGGTTCAACCGAGTGTGCCGGTTGCACCGCAAGTCAGCAGCGGCGTGACGTCGGGGTCCGCAACCGCAGGGCCGGCCTACATGCAGCCGATCGCCGCGAGCGCCACGACCATCAGCGGCACTGACGTGAACTCACAGCCGTTCTCCCGCCCCGGTGAGGCGCTGGAGGTGGTGCCGGGTCTGATCGTCACCCAGCATTCCGGCGAAGGCAAAGCCAACCAGTATTTCCTGCGCGGCTTCAACCTCGATCACGGCACCGATCTCGCCATCACCGTCGACGGGATGCCGGTCAACATGCGGACCCACGGCCACGGTCAGGGCTATTCCGATATCAACTTCATGATCCCGGAACTGATACAGTCGGTCGATGTCTGGAAGGGACCGTACTTCGCCGACAAGGGCGACTTCGCTTCCGCGGGCGCCATTTCCATCGACTATCTGAGCAAGCTGCCGAAAAACCTGGTCGAGATGACATTCGGCAGCTTCGGCTATCGCCGCGCGCTGGTAGCAGGATCGACCGCGGTTGGCGCAGGCACGCTGCTCACCGCCTTCGAGGGCGTTGGCTACGACGGTCCATGGGATGTATCCGACAACATCCGCAAGCTGAACGGCGTCATCCGCTACAGCCAGGGCACCGCGACGGACGGCTTTACGCTGACGGGGATGGCCTATTCCAACGGCTGGAATTCGACCGACCAGGTGGCGCAGCGCGCGATCGACCAGGGGATCATTGGCCGCTTCGGCACGCTCGATCCGACCGATGGCGGTGTTTCGAGCCGCTTCTCGCTATCGAGCAATTTTGCACATTCGAGCGAGTACGGGCAGACCAAGGCCAACGCCTACGTGATCCGCTCGTCGATGAACCTCTACAACAACTTCACTTATTTCCTCGACGATCCCGTCAACGGCGACCAGTTCAGCCAGCTCGACAAGCGGACGGTCTATGGCCTCAATGCCAGCCACGCCTTCGATGTTCGCGTTGCCGGCATCGAGACGCAAACCCGCGTCGGATTGCAAACGCGAGGCGACGACATCAATGTCGGCCTGTTCAAAACGTTGCGGCGCGACACGCTCTCAACCGTTCGCGAAGACAGCGTGAGGGAAGGCAGTGTCGGCCTGTGGGCCGATACCACGGCGCGCTGGACCGACTGGCTGCGCACCACGGTCGGCATCCGCGAAGACTATTTTGCGGGTCGCGTCATCAGCGACACGCCGGAAAATTCCGGCAATGCACAGGCATCGATCACCAGCCCCAAGGCCGGCATCGTGCTCGGACCCTGGTACAAGACCGAGTTCTACGGCAACGCCGGCTATGGCCTGCATTCCAACGATATCAGGGGCGCGACGATTACCATCGACCCCGCCGACAAGGTGACGCCGCAGGACCGCGTGCCGCTGCTGGTCCGATCGAAGGGCGCCGAACTTGGCATTCGCACCAAGGCAATCGATGGACTGACAAGCTCGGTCGCCGTCTTCATGCTCGACTTCGATTCCGAACTGCTGTTCGTCGGCGATGCCGGCACCACCGAGGCCAGCCGGCCAAGCCGGCGTGTCGGCGTCGAGTGGACCAACCAGTACAAGGTGCTGCCGTGGATGCGGTTCGATCTCGATCTTGCCCATACGCGCGCCCGTTTCAGCGATTTCGATCCAGCCGGCAATTTCATCCCGGGCGCGCCGGCATGGATCGCGGCCGGCGGCGTGACGTTCGGCGGCGACACCGGATGGTTCGGCGCGCTACGCGGGCGCTATTTCGGCCCGCGTCCGCTGATCGAGGACGACAGCGTGCGTTCGCAGTCGTCGCTGATCTTCAATGCGCGGGCGGGCTACAAATTCGACAATGGCGTACGGCTTCAGCTCGACGTGCTGAATCTCTTCAACGCCAATACCAACCAGATCGAGTATTATTATCTGTCACGGCTGCCGGGCGAGCCGATCGACGGGGTTGCCGATCGTCACGTTCACCCAGCGGAGCCATTGGCGGTGAGGCTGACGCTGGCGGGAAAGTTTTGATGGATTGAGATTCGCGGCCTTTACGCCACCAGATCCGGCGACTTGCCGCGCGGACGCGCGCGACGCTCCGGGACATATTCGACGGCGAGGAAATGTTCCGACGCGGTCACGCGTTCGACCACGATCGCGTCCGCACCTGTCGCGCTCACTTCTGCAACCGCAAGCGGCGCTTCCTCGTCAATCGTTTCAGGAACAAGCGTCGGCGATTCGATCTCTGGAAACACACCGAATTCGCCCGCTACCTCCGGGAGCGGCTTCTGCTTGTCGGCCCAGTGCAGGGCGGTGTAGTCGAACCCGTGCACGATCGTGGGTTTGACGATTTCGAAATAGGGCGAGATATCGAAATCGCGCGGCATGTAGAGCGAGGAATCGCGGATATGCAGGATTTCGCGCCGGGCCTTGCGTGAGGCCGCGCGGGTAATTTTCGGCAGGATCGGATAGCGCACCGCATCGAACGCCTGCGCGATCAGCGCCGAGCAGATGATCTTGGTGGGATCGCCGGAGCCGATAGCGATCATGCGCCGCCGCCAGCGCTGCGGCACCGGCAACGGAATCAGATAGCGCATCAGGTCCACGATGTTCTTGGTGTCGTAGCCGAAGCCGATCCGGTTGATGGCGTAGCGGCACACCGTGGTGCGGTCCTCGTAGGACAGGCCGATCGGGCGGCAGACGCGGGTGTGATAGGGATAATATTTCGACAGCGGCGCCGAGGTCACGCCCTCGCCGATATTGGCCTCGATCAGGACATGCGGTTCGCCATCGGGCTCGTACGCGCCGTCGATCGGGCCGACGTAAAGCGCGCCATGCGACCAGGTGGACTGCGTGAGATACTTGATGATGCCGGAGATGCGGTTGTTGCCTTCGACCAGCAGCACGTCGCCGGGCTCGATGACGCCGCGCAGGTGTTCGGGGTCGCTGGGGGTGAACGGCTCGTAGCCCGGAACTTCCTTTTGCAGGTAGCTCGCGATCAACTTGCCTACGGTATCGAGCATTACGCCCATGAAACTCCCCCGGAGCGGATTTTCGTCCGCCTTTTTTGTTCCCTTAGCATGGTCGCAAGCCGTTTCAATTTAGTTCATGCCTCAAGTGGATCAATCATGATTGATTTACCATGAGTGTTGCTGCGGTTGGTGAGATGCGGCACAGTTCGCTAGCTGTTCTCTTTCCTTCAAGGCCCCGGAAACCATGACATGACAATGACCCGCCGCCATTTCCTGTCGGCGTCCGCCGCGCTGGCGGTGACGCCGGCACTTTCCGGCGGTCGTGCGGGGGCGGCGCCGTTGCCGCGCGAGGCCGATATCGTCGTGGTCGGCGCCGGGGCTGCCGGCATTGCCGCGGCGCGGCGCATCATGGCAGCGAACCGCAAGGTGGTCGTGGTGGAGGCGTCGAACCAGATCGGAGGGCGCTGCCAGACCGACGTCTCCACGTTCGACGTGCCGTTCGATCGCGGGGCGCGCTGGATGCACAATCCCGAGACCAATCCGATGATCAAGCTCGCGCGATCGGCCGGGCTCGAGATCGCCACCGCGCCGCAGGGACAGAAGATCCGGATCGGCCGCCGCAACGCGCGCCCCGGCGAGATCGAGGAGTTTCTTGCCGCATTGGTGCGCGCCAACCGCGCCATCGACGACGCCGCGCGCCGCTCCGATGTCTCCTGTGCGTCGGTACTGCCGAAGGACCTTGGGGTCTGGGCGGATACGGCGGAATTCGTCCTCGGCGCCAGTTTCTCGGGCAAGGATCTGAAAGATATCTCCGTCGGCGACAAGGCCCGCGCGCAGGACCGCAACACCGCGATCGCCTGCCGCCAGGGCCTCGGCACGCTGATCGCAAAGCTCGGCGAGCAGGTGCCGCTGTCGCTGTCGACGCCGGCCAATCGCATCGTCTGGAGCAACCGCG
>DATCXE010000494.1:0-9390 GCA_036565985.1 Bradyrhizobium sp. | reverse complement strand
CCCGCGGGCATTGCAGCAGCCGTTGCCGCCGCGCGCGCCGGACGCCGCACGTTGCTGATCGAGCGCTACGGCTTTCTCGGCGGCATGGGCACCGCCGCCGGCGTCACGAATTTCTGCGGGCTGCATGCCAATGTTCATGGCGAGATGCGCCGGGTGGTGCAGGGCATAGCCTCCGATCTGCTCGCGCGGATCGACCGGCTCGACGGGCTCAACGCGCCGCATCTGATCCTAGGCAAGATCCTCGCGCAAGCCTACGACACCGCGGCCTACAAGATCGCGGCGGATGATCTGCTTGCCGCGCACAAGGTCGACGTCCTCTTTCATGCGCTCGGCGCCGGCGTCGTGATGCAGGATGAAAGACGTATCGACGCGCTGATGGTGGAGACCAAGGCCGGGCGTCAGGCGGTGCGTGCCGGCGTCTTCATCGATTGCTCCGGCGACGGCGATCTCGCGGCATGGGCGGGCGCGCCGTTTGAAGTCGGCGACAATGCCGGCAGCATGCTGTACCCGTCCATGATGCTTCGCCTCAACGGAATCGATCCCGAGAAGGCCGGCGACGCCTGGCGGACGATCCCGGCCCTTATGGAAAAGGCCATAGCCGCGGGCACGCATCGCTTTCCGCGCAAGGCCGCAATCGTGCGGCCGCAGCGACATCCGGTCGAATGGCGGGTGAACTTTACCCAGCTCGCGCGCGAAGACGGCACTGCGGTAAATGGGTTGGAGCCGGACCAGATGACGCGCGGCGAGATCGAAGGCCGCCGCCAGGCCGTCGAGGCGTTCGAGTTCCTGCGCACGGTGCCTGGTTTCGAGAAATCCTACATCGTCGACCTGCCGCCGCAGCTCGGCATCCGCGAGACAAGGCGCGTGGTCGGCGGCTACATGCTGTCAGGCGAGGACGTGCTCGGCTGCGCTTCGTTTGAGGACTCCATCGGCGTCAATGGCTGGCCGATGGAACAGCATGTGGCGGGCGATGTGATCTTCAAGTTCCCGCCGATCCCGCAATCGCGCGGCTTCAACGAATTGCCCTATCGCATGCTGGTGCCCGAGGGCATCGACAATCTGCTGATGGCCGGGCGTTGCGCTTCGATGACCCATGACGGCCAGTCGGCGGCGCGGGTGTCCGGCGCGTGTTTCGCGATGGGGGAGGCCGCCGGCCTGGCAGCGGCGCTGGCGCTGTCGGGCAACACGATTCCGCGCGACATAGCGGTTGAAAAATTGCAACAAACATTGAAACAGCAGGGCGCGTTCATCGGGCGGGACCAGAGCGTACCCGAGGGGCTATAAGGGTTATGGAGGAGACTGGATGACGAAGTTTGCACGGCTTGCGCTAGCGGGCCTGTTGGCGATAGCGGCGGGCGGGATCGCGCGTGCCGACGATGCGCTGAAAGCCAGGATCGGCGTGCTGCGGCTGTCATCCTCGGCGCCGGTGTTCATCGCGCAGGACAAGGGCTATTTCCGCGAAGCAGGCCTCGATATCGAGCTGAAATTCTTCGACGCAGCGCAGCCGATCGCGGTGGCGACGACCTCGGGCGATGTCGATTTCGGCATCACGGCGTTCACCGCCGGTCTCTACAATCTCGCCGGCAAGGGCACGCTGAAGGTGATCGGCGGCATGAGCCGCGAGAAGCCCGGCTATCCCCTGATCGGCTACTTTGCCAGCAATAACGCCTATGCGGCTGGGTTGAAGACGCCAAAGGATCTCGCAGGCAAGCGCATCGCGGTGACTCAGGTCGGCTCCAGCTTTCATTATTCGCTCGGTCTGCTCGCCGACAAATACGGCTTCAAGCTGGCTGAGCTGAAAGTGCTGCCGCTGCAGTCGCTCTCGAATGCGGCGGCGGCGCTGAAGGGCGAAACCGTCGATGCCGCGTTGCTGCCGGTTTCGACCGCGCGCCCGCTGATGGAATCCGGCGGCGCAAAATTCCTCGGCTGGGTCGGCGACGAGACGCCGTGGCAACTCGGCGCCGTGTTCGCTTCGCCGAAGACGCTCAACAACAAGGCGCTCGTGACGAAACTGCTGGCGGCGCTCGCGCGTGCCGATCGCGAGTATCACGACGTGATCCTGGCCTCGGTGAAGGACGGCAAGGCCGAGATCAACGACAAGACAAGGCCGCTGCTCGAGATCATCGCCAAATACACCAACCTGCCGGTCGAGCAGGTAGTCGGCAATTGCGCCTATATTGATCCGGACGGCAAGCTCGACGTCAAGAACGTCGCCAACCAGATCGAGTGGCTGCAGGAGCAGGGTTTCGTCGACAAGGGATTCTCGGCGGACGCGATCATCGCGAAGGAATATGTGAAGGCGGATTGATAGGGCCGTCATTGCGAGCGCAGCGAAGCAATCCATGCTTCAGCAAGGGGAAAGATGGATTGCTTCGTCGCTTCGCTCCTCGCAATGACGAATTCAGCATTAAACCAGGAGCCACATGGACCTGATCGCCGACCATATCAGCCACCGCTTCGACGCGCTCGATGTGCTCGACAAGGTGTCGTTCACGGTGGCCTCGGGCGAAGTCGTCGCGATCGTAGGCCCCTCAGGCTGCGGCAAGAGCACATTGTTATCGATCCTTGGCGGCCTGCTGCGCCCGAGCGAGGGCCGCGCGGAACTGCGCGGCGCGCCGCCGGCCGGCAGCCTCAATCCGCTGACCTTCGTGTTCCAGGATTTTGCGCTGCTGCCCTGGTGCACGGTGGAAGCCAATGTCGCGTTTCCGCTCCTGCATACCGCGCTCGACGCCACGACGCGCCGCGCCGTGGTCGATGATGCGCTTGGGCGTACCGGGCTTTCGGATTTTCGCGGCGCCTATCCGAAGCAATTGTCCGGCGGCATGCGCCAGCGCGTCGGTATTGCGCGGGCGCTCGCGGTGCGACCGGCAATCCTGCTGATGGACGAGCCGCTGTCGGCGCTGGATTCGCAGACCCGCGAGTTGCTGATGGAGGATTTCATCCGCCTGCTGGCCGACGGCGCCATGGGCGCGGTCTACGTGACGCACAATCTGGAAGAGGCGGTGCGGATCGCCGACCGCATCGTCGTGCTGTCGCGCCGCCCCGGCCGGGTACGCGAGGTCGTGACCATTGCGATGACGCGTGCCGAGCGCGGCGGCATCGACGCCCGTGGCAGGCTCTTGAACCTGCAAGACCAGCTGTGGTCGCTGATCCGCGAGGAGGCGATCGATGCCGAGCGCGAGGTCCAGCATGCTTGACCGCGCGCCGTCACAGGATACGCAGCCGGACGAGAGCAAGCCGAGGCCGGTGGAGTTTCGCGGCGCCGGCTTTACGCCGGGCGCGGGACGTTACTCGGGATGGATCGCACTGGCTCTAGTGATCGCGCTCTGGCAGTTGTCCGGCAGCGCCGGCTGGGTCAATCCGCTGTTCCTGCCGCCGCCTTCGGCGATTGCGATCGCGATGTACAAGCTCGCGATATCAGGCGCGCTCTGGCAGCACGTTTCGGCTTCGGTGGTCCGGATCGGAAGCGGCTGGGTGCTCGGCACCGTGGCCGGCGTCATCGTCGGCTTCGCGATCGGGCTGTCGACGCTGGCGCGCAACGTCGGCATCACCTTCATCTCGGCGCTGTTTCCGATCCCGAAGATCGCGCTGCTGCCGCTGCTGATTCTCTGGCTCGGGATCGGCGAGGAGCCGAAGATCGCGACCATTGCGCTCGGCGTGTTCTTCTCGACCGCGATCTCGGTCTATAGCGGCGTCGACGCCGTGCCGCGCAACCTGATCCGGATGGCGCAGAGCTTCAACGTGCCGTTCCGCGGCATCGTCACCAAAGTGATCTGGCCGGGCGCGCTGCCCTCGATCCTTGCGGGATTCCGCATTACCGCTTCAGTCGCACTGCTGCTGGTGGTGAGCGCGGAGATGATCGGCGCGCAGTTCGGCATCGGCGCCTTCGTGCTGCAGGCGGGAAACCTGATGCAGACCGATCAGCTACTTGCCGGCGTCGTGATCCTGTCGCTGTTCGGATTGGCGGTGGGGAAGCTGATCAACATGCTGGAAGCAAGGCTGCTGCACTGGCGGTGAGACGCTTCGTCATTCCGGGGCGATGCGAAGCATCGAACCCGGAATCTCGAGATTCCGGGTCTGGTGCTTACGCACCATCCCGGAATGACAGCAGGCCTCACGCGTTGCCGCGATCCTCGCGAAACAGGTCGAGCTTCTGCTGCACCGGGCGGTCGGAGAAGGAGAACAGCACCGCGTCGGTGTCGGCCTCATGCGTGACCCAGTGCCAGCTCGGCACCACGAACAAATCACGCGCGCCCCACTCGAAAGTCTGATCACCGATCCGGGTGCGGCCCTTGCCTTCGATCGCGGCGAACACGGTGGCGTCGGTCGAACGGTAACGCGCGGTCTTGAAGCCCTTCGGCAGCAACTGAATGAAGGTGCCGATCGTCGGCATCGCGAAATCGCCGGTTTCGGGGTTGGAGAATTTCAGCTTCAGCCCGTGGCAGGCATCCCATTCGTCGCGCGCCTTCGCCTGCTCCAGCGCCTCGCGCGTGTAGCTGTAGGGATAGTTGAAGATCGGCGAGGTTTTTGACGACCGCTTCCCGTCGACCGGCAAAAGGTTGTGGCCGTAGCGGGCAAAACTGTCGCCGGCCGGCCGGGTAATCTTCTGCTGGTCTTCGTTGGAGCCTTCGGCAAAGGAGGCGTCGAAGAATTGCACCATCGGGATGTCGAGCCCGTCGAGCCAGAACATCGGCTCGTTGGTTTCGTTCGAATGGTCGTGCCAGGTCATCGACGGCGTGATCACGAAATCTCCGGGCTCCATCGCGGTGCGCTCGCCATCCACGGCGGTGTAGGCGCCCTTGCCTTCAAGCACGAAGCGCAACGCCGACTGGCTATGACGGTGCGCCGGCGCGACATCGCCGGGAATCACCATCTGCACGCCGGCATACAGCGATGTCGTGATTTTCGACTGGCCCCGCAAGCCCGGATTTTCCAGCACCAGCACCCGCCGCTCGGCTTCCCTGGCGGTGATCAGCTTGCCGGCCTCGACCATATAGTCGCGGAGGGAATCGAACTTCCACAGATGCGGCCGGCAGGCGCTTCTCGGCTCCGGCGTGATCAGGTCGCTCATCACGTTCCACAGCGCGGAGAGATTCTCGCCGTCGATCTTCTTGTAGAACGCCTCGCGCTCCGGAGTCTTCTGCACGGCTTCCATGATCCGCCTCCCGTGATTTTTGTTCGTCGCTGGATTGACAGTATACTTACAATGTATGTAGCGTCAATGACGGCCGATCAGGGCGTAACAATAAACTGGCAGGGAGGTTCCGATGAAGCTGCATGGCTATTTCCGCAGCAGCGCGGCGTATCGGGTCAGGATTGCGCTCAATCTCAAGGGGCTGCGGCCCGCGCACCTGCCGCATCACCTTCGCAAGGGCGAACAATGCGCGCCCGCCTATCTCGCGATCAACCCGCAGGGACTGGTGCCGACGCTGGAGGACGACGCCGGCACAGTGCTCACGCAATCGCTGGCCATCATCGAATGGCTGGACGAAACCCACCCCGAGCCGCCGCTATTGCCGAAGGATCGGCTGCGCCGCGCCAAGGTGCGCGCCTTCGCGCTGGCGATCGCCTGCGATGTCCATCCGGTGCAGAACCTGAAGGTTCTGGCGCGGCTGCGCCAACTCGGCGTGGCCGAGGAGCAGGTGGCGGAGTGGGCCGCCTGGGCCAATCGCGAGGGCCTCGCCGCCTGCGAAACCCTGATCGCGCATGAACCCGGCCCGTTCTGCTTCGGCGACAAGCCGACGATGGCCGATCTTTGCCTCGTGCCGCAGCTGGCCAACGCGCGGCGCTTCGGCGTCGACGTTTCGGCCTATCCGCGTCTTCTCAAGGCCGAGGCCGCCGCAAGAGAGATGAAGGCGTTCGCGGACGCTGCACCCGACAAGCAGCCCGATGCCGAGTAAGCCCCCGCCCATCACGATGGATGCGGTCTATACCGCGCCGGGCTACCTGTTCCGGCGGATGCAGCAGATCGCGGTCTCGATCTTCGTGGAGGAGTGCAGGGCGTTCGATCTGACTCCGGTGCAATATGCGGCGCTGGTGGCGATCCATACCCATCCCGGCATCGACGCGACGCGGCTGTCGGCGGTGATCGCATTCGACCGATCCACCCTGGGCAACGTCATCGAACGGCTGGAGAGCAAGGCCCTGGTCGAGCGCAAGCCGTCCCGCGAGGACAAGCGCGTCAAGCTGCTCTATCTCACCAAACCGGGGGTGGCCGTGCTGCGCGACATCATGCCGTTGGTGGATCGGGCGCAGGCGCGGATGCTGCAGCCGCTGAAGCCGGCCGATCGCAAGACCCTGCTGTCGCTGATGAAGCTGCTGGTCGATCTCAACAACGAGGCTTCGCGGGTTCCGCTGCGCGCCGAGGATGCGCTCGAACATCTGGGAAAGTCGGGCTGATGCACACACGACCGGTCCTGATTGCAGGTGGCGGCATCGGCGGATTGGCCACAGCCCTTGGGCTGGCGCAAAAGGGCATCCGCTCGATCCTGCTGGAAAAGGCGTCTGCGCTCGGCGAGATCGGCGCGGGTATCCAGCTCGGGCCGAACGCGTTCCACGCCTTCGATTATCTCGGCGTCGGCGAGGCCGCGCGCGGCATGGCTGTCTATATCGACCAGCTCCGGCTGATGGACGCGCTGTCAGCCGAAGAGATCACCCATGTCGACCTCGGCGAGCCGTTCCGCGCCCGCTTCGGCAACCCCTATGCGGTAGTGCATCGCGGCGACCTGCACGGCGTATTCCTGCGCGCCTGCCAGGACCATGAGTTGATCGAGCTGCGCGTGAGCAGCGAAGTGACCGGCTATGATCAAGACGGCTCATCGGTGACGGCCCGGATGGCGAACGGCGATCGCGTTACGGGATCGCTTTTGATCGGCGCCGACGGGCTGTGGTCCAACGTCCGCAAGCAGGTCGTCTCCGACGGGCCGCCGCGCGTGTCCGGCCACACCACGTACCGCTCGGTGATTCCCACCGAGCAGATGCCGGAAGATCTGCGCTGGAACGCGGCCACGCTGTGGGCCGGGCCGAAATGCCATATCGTGCATTACCCGCTCTCTGGCTGGAAGGTGTTCAACCTCGTCGTCACCTATCACAACGACGCGCCGGAGCCGGTGGCGGGCAAGCCCGTGTCTGACGAGGAAGTCATGCAGGGCTTCGGGCATATACATGAGCGCGCGAAAGGGATCATCCGTCACGGCACGAACTGGCGGCTGTGGGTGCTGTGCGACCGCGATCCGGTCGAGCATTGGGTCGACGGCCGCGTCGCGCTGCTCGGTGATGCCGCGCATCCGATGCTGCAATATTTCGCGCAAGGCGCCTGCCAGGCGATGGAGGACGCGGTGTGCCTGTCGCACATGCTGTCGGCGCATGATGACTTTGCGAAGGCGCTGGAGGCCTATCGCGCGCAGCGTTTCCTGCGCACCGCCAAGGTGCAGTTGATGTCGCGGGCCATCGGCGAGCACATCTATCACCCAGCGGGCGGACATGCCCGGCTGCGCAATGCGATCATGGGCGCCAAGACGTCGGAGGAGTGGTACGGCGACCTGGCGTGGCTGTACGGCGGAACGGGGCTGACGGGATAGCGCCAAAAATTCCGCCGTCGTCCCGGCCTTGAGCCGGGACCCTTACTCCGCAGCCTCTCGATTTTGGTCGGTCGGAGTTGATACCTTCCAAACAACCAGGGCTGGTGGCTATGTGTCCCGGCTCAAGGCCGGGACGACACCGAGTTTGTTGAAGCCGCTTGCTACATCTTCAACAACGCCTGCCGGTCGATCTTTCCCGTGCCGGTTTTCGGCAGTTCCTCGATGAACCTGATCTCGCGCGGGTATTTGTAAGGCAGCAGCCTTGCCTTCACGTAATCCTGCAGCGTCTTCGTGACGTTGCTCGGATCGAACTCGCCTTTGTTCATCACCACGACGGCCTTCAGCGTCATGCGCCGGTCCGGCAGTTCGGCCGCGAACACCGCGCATTCCCTGATGTCGGGATGCTCGGCGAGGCACAGTTCGACTTCGAGCGGGTAGACCCATTGGCCGGAGATCTTGATCAGGTCGTCGGCGCGGCCGCGGAAGAAGTGGAAGCCGTCGCTGTCGCGCACGAAGCGGTCGCCGGTGTGGATCCACCCCTCCTCGCGGATCGTTTCGGCCGACTTGTCGGGCCGGTTCCAGTACAGCGGCGTATTGGAATCGCCGCGCACCCACAAAATGCCTTCCTCGTCGTCGCCGACCTCGCGGCCGTCCTTGTCCCTGAGCAGGATTTCGTAGCCGGGCACGCGCAACCCGGCCGCGCCGAGTTTCTTCTGCTCCGGTCGGTTGGAGAGATAGATGTGCAGGACTTCGGTGGAGCCGAGGCCCTCGACGATCTCGATCCCCGTCAGCGCCTTCCAGCCATTGAAGACTTCGGCCGAAAGCACCTCGGCGGCCGAGAGAGCCATGCGCAGCGAGGAGAAATCGGTGGCCGCCGCGTCGCTGGCCTTGGTCAGCGAGGTATAGAGCGTTGGCAATCCGAAGAACACGGACGGACGGTACTTCTCGATCGCTTCGAAAATCGTCGCCGGCTTCGGCTGGCCGGGCAGCAGCAGCGTCGCCGCGCCGACCGAAAACGGGAAGGTGATGGCATTGCCAAAGCCATAGGCGAAGAAGATCTTCGGCACCGAGAAGCAGACGTCGTCAGGCCCCAGCTTGAGCACGCTGCGCGCGAATGCCTGCTCGCTATAGGCCATGTCGTGCTGCAGATGCACGATGCCCTTGGGTCGTCCGGTCGAGCCGGAGGAATACATCCAGAACGCCATCTCGTCGTGCCGGGTGTCGGCTTCCGGCAGGTCGGTGGAAAATCCCTGCAGCCATTGTGCGGCATTGACACTCTTCGAAACGGCGTGTTCGCCCGCGGCGCCATTGACCACGATCAGCGTCTGCAGCGGCGTGTCCTTGCAGGCCTCGGCGTTGAACCGCGACGCAAACTCGGCCTCGGCAACCGCCACGGCAGCGCCGGCGTCCGAGAGATAGAATTGCAGGAGGTCCGGCGGCGTCAGCGTGTTGATCAGGAGCGGCACGAAGCCCGACCGGACCGCGCCGAAGAACGCCGCGGGATAGGCCGGCGTGTCATCGAGGAACATCAGGATGCGGTCGCCGCGCTTCAGGCCCAGCGACTGGAAGCCGCGCCCCCATTGCGATGCCTCGGCGCAGAGCTGCGCGTAGGTCCGCGTGCCGCCGGGGCCGGTGAGCGCCAGCCTTTCGCCGCGGCCGTGCGCGATATTGTCGAACAGGATGCGGCTGGCGTTATAGTTTTCGGGAAGCGAAAATCCGATCTCGCGCGCGCCGGGATTGTCTCGCGGGACCTGATCGGCAATGTCATGCGTCATGACCGGCTCCCGGTCTGCTTCGACGCCTCGTAGCG